>JACDDJ010000477.1 GCA_013817065.1 Acidobacteriota bacterium | reverse complement strand
GATCCTCGCCGTGTGGGGTGTCAACGTGCTTCGCGCCGCGCTACCGGAGGAGCTGCCCAGGATTTCGACGGTGACGCTGGACATCCGGGTGCTGGGCGTCGCGGCCCTTGCTTCAATCGTCACGGGGCTGCTGTTCGGCCTGGCGCCGGCGCTGCAGCTCTCGAGGACGGGGGCGCGGAGCGCCCTGCGCGACGGCAGCCGCGGCGTCACCGTCGGAGGCACACGCTTGCGAGCGGGGCTCGTCGTCTCTCAGATCGCCCTGGCTGTCGTTCTCACCATCGGCGGGGGCCTGTTCCTCTCGAGTTTCGTTCGTGTCGCGAACGTCGACCTCGGCCTCGATCCGCGCGACGTCCTCACGATGAGAATCTGGCCCCGGGTTGACTCGTCGCAACCAGGTGCGAGACAGCAGGCGGTGGCGCGCTCCGGAGTGGCCATTCCCGAAATCCTCGATCGGATTTCGGCGATCCCGGGCGTCGTATCGGCCGGGTTCGTCGCGGGTGACTTGCCGCTCACTGGGTACTCAGCACCAGCCGAGGTCGTCGTGCCGGAGCGAAAGCAACGGTTCGAGGGCCCCAACCGAGTCCAGGTCCGGTTCGTCACGCCCGGGTACGCGCGCGCCGTCGGCACGCCGCTCGTGCGCGGACGATACATCGAGGCCGGGGACACGCGCGGGTCGACGCCGGTCGTGGTCCTCAATGAGGAAGCGGCCGCTCGGTATGTCGGCGACGGCGAGCCGCTCGGCGCGACCATCACGATCGAACGGGGGTACGCGCCGCAGGCAACGGTGGTCGGCGTCGTGGCCAACGTCCGCCTGGGCGGCCCGGAAAGCGCCGTCCGGCCAGAGGCGTACCTGCCGGCCGCGCAGGGCATGTTCCTGGGCGGGTCGCTGGCCGTGCGCACGACCGGAGAGCCGCTCGCGCTCGCCGATGCCGTGCGCGACGCGATCCGGCCATCATTCCCGGGCATTGCGGATCCGGAAGCCGAGACCATGGCCTCCCTTCTCAGCGGGATCATCGCTCAACGCCGCTTCAATATGCTGATCGTGGGTTTGTTTGCGGCGGTCGCGCTCACGATTGCCAGCGCCGGCCTGTACGGCGTGATGGCGTATGCCGTGACGCAGCGCACGCGCGAGATCGGCGTGCGTCTGGCCCTCGGCGCTCCTCCGGGGCGACTGATGAGAGCGGTGATCGGCCGCGGGGTGGCGCATACGGCTGCTGGAGTCGCGACCGGAATCGCGGTGGCATGGCCGCTCGCGGTATCGGTAGAGGCATTCTTGTTCCAGGTGCGACCGCACGACCCCGTCATCTACGGCGCCGCCGCCGCGCTGCTCGGCATCTGTGGCATTGCGGCGGCGATCGTCCCCGCCCGGCGGGCCGCTCGCGTCCACCCGGTCATCGCCATGCGCGTCGAGTGATCGCGGCGACACAGAGATGCGCGCGAGCAGGTCACGCGTCAAGTGGTCTGTCGGATCACCGACGATCGCGATCCGTCCGCCATAGCGACGCACGATGCCACACCCAGGCACGGTTTCAACGGTGGCGCCATCCACGCGATTGCGACGCAGCCGAAGGCTGTCGCGTCAGTCGACGCCTCCTGGGCGAGCCGGACTTCGGTCCGGTCTCGAGCACACACTTCTGCCGTTCGGCACTGCGCCTTCTTTCGCCTCTGCGTCGCCGCTCGAGAAGCGGAACGAAGCGGGTCGGAAGAACTTAAAGCGGGGAGCGCAAGCGCATACATTCCTGATCATTTGTGACATAGGATGGCATACGATTCGTAGTGAATCGTATGCGTACGACCCTTGATCTACCCGACGATCTGCTCGACTCGGCGCGCCGGGCGCTCGGTTTCAAGTCGAAGACCGACACCATCGTCGTCGCGCTGCGAGAGCTCGTGCGGCGGCACCGGCTCGAGGAGCTGAAAAGCCTGCTCGGTCGAGTGGAGCTCGACGTCGATGTCGACCGCAGCCGGCGGCGGCCTCGCCGATGATTGTCGTCGACACGTCCGCCTGGGTAGCGGCCCTGCGTGCAGATGGACCCGAAGCCGCGAGACTGCGGCAACTGCTCGACGCGGATGAAGTGCTGCTTCCGGTCCCGGTGAAGATCGAGTTGCTCTCGGGCACGTCGAAGCGGGATCGGCACAAGCTCCGGTCGGGTCTGTCGGCGCTCCCGCTGGCCTATCCGACCGACGAGACGTGGCGCCTCATGGACGGGTGGACGGATCGCGCCTCGGGTGCCGGTGCGGCGTTCGGGATCGGCGATCTGCTGATCGCCGCCATCTCGCATGAAGCGGGAGCGCTGGTGTGGTCGCTCGACGCGGCCTTCGCACGACTGGAGCGCCTGCGGCTGATCGACTGCTATGAGCCATGATGCCAGTCGCTCAGTGACCGAACCCTGCGGTCTGCCGGCAAGCGCGTAGCTGGTGCTACGCCCGCCAGCCGCGTTGCGCACGAGCACGCTTCCCCTCAAACCCATCGAGCGCGACGCGCGCCAGAGCCGACGTGGATAGGAAGCTCACGACCCGAGGCGCGGGAATCCCGGTACAATCCTCGCGAGCAGGTGATTCATGATGCCTCCCTATCTTCTTGTCCTTGGAGCGCTGGCGAGTGCTGTCGCGATGGCGCAGACCCAGGACATGGTGCCGGACACGTTGCCGGCGAGAGCCGCCGCGCAACTCGCGCAGAGCCTCGAAGCGGCGCGCGCTCACTCGCCGCATGTCTGGCGGGATACGCCCCCGCGAAACGCCGACAGGACAGTGAACGCCTACATCGAGATCTCGCGTGGCGACCGACGCAAATGGGAGCTCGACATGCGAACCCACGTGCGAGCCATCGATCGCATGATCCCCGAAAGCGTCGGCGGGTATCCGGTGAACTACGGCTTGACTCCGCAGACAGTGTCGTACGACGGCGACCCGTTTGACGCGCTTGTGCTCGGACCTCCAATCGAAGGCGGCACAACCGTCCGAGGCGTGGTCATCGGCTTGATGTACATGGAAGACGAAAAGGGCCTGGACTCGAAGGTAGTGCTGTCGACAACGGGCCGAGACGGGCGACCGTTGCATGACCTGACGGTGCGCGAGCAGCAGCGGATCGCCGACTACTTCAGGCGTTACAAAGAGCACGAGTCCGGCGCCTATTCAAAGGTACCTGGCTGGGGCTCCGTCGCTGAAGCCGATGCGCTCGTAACGAGAACTCACCAATTCTTCCTGAAGTGTCGAGAGCGGGGGAGCCAGCCGTGTACCGTCGCACCATGAGCAGGTCACCGCCCCTGTGGATGTCGAAAATGCGCGCGCCAGAACGACTTCATCGGCTGGCGCTGCACGTCCGCGACCTCGGCGCCCGCTCCAGCAGCAGCATCATGACGGTGCTCATCAGGACGGCGTTCGCCGAGCTCTCGAATCGGCTCGGACCGAAGTGACGAACCGGTTCAGGCGGCCGCGCTGCTCGCGCTCCTCGGGAAAGATCACCACGGACGGCCGCTATCGCCGCGATGCGTTCCAAGAGGGATCTCGGACCCGAAGATGGTGAACGAGCGGCGCTTCTGCATCAGCCCGGCGACCGGCGGATGGTGGGCCCACGGATTCTGGTCCTTGAACCCGTTGAAATAATCCCCCCGGAACGCCTCCTCGTCGCGGCCGAAGCGCAGCCGCCCCGCGTAGGTGATCCCCTGTTCGGTCATGACGGATCCGAAGAGGAAACCCTCTCCGGCGTGCTCGACTGGTGCGGGCGGAGAAGTATCCTCCACCGGCGCCGGCGCGGCGACCTTCCCCTCGACGGCCCGGTGGGGTCCCACGAGGACGACGACGAGCAGCATGACGAACGCAGTAGCGGAGAATGCGGCGGCCCTCATCGTCCGCTCCCCACGGCTCGCGGCGTCATCTCCCCCGATGCCGGTTCTGCGGTCGAGACTGCGCTGCTGCGTTTTCGTACTTCGTGGAGGATCGCCGCGCTAAGAACGCTCTGCGTTTCAGACCCGAGCCAAGGCACGGGATATGAGGCCGATGAAGCTGAATGTCACGTCGGTCACAATGGTTTCCGCGGATTGTTCAGCGCGAGGCCTCACCAGAGGCCAACAGCCGGAACACGCGGCCAGAGGTCGTCTTCCTCGCCCCAGGCAGACTGGTTGAAAACGGTCCGAAGAACATCAGGCCATGCTACCGGCCGCGCGGAGTGAGAGCGAACGCCTCACTCCGTGGTCAGGGCCTTCAATGGATCGACACGAGCGGCGCGCCGGGCCGGCAGCCAGCACGCGACATATGCCGCGGCTGCGAGGAGTAGCGCGACCCCGACATAAGCGATCAGATCGGCGGCGGAGATGCCGAAGAG
>JACDDJ010000476.1 GCA_013817065.1 Acidobacteriota bacterium | reverse complement strand
GGCAAGACGCGCCGCCTCGAGGAGCTGGCGGCGCGCCTCGAAGCGCAGCTTGCCGCGGCGCCGTCGCACAAGTGGCCCTCGGCCTTTTCAACGTGGGGCGGCCTGACGGGGCGGCGCGTGACGGGCGACCAACCCGGGAAGTACTTCCGGACCCATCATGACGGCACGCGCTGGTGGTTGCTCGATCCCGATGGCCATCCCTTCTGGTCGGCCGGGCTCGTGTCGGTGCGCGTGGACACGCCGGCGAATTACGACGGGCTCGAGCGGGCGCTCACGTGGATGCCGCCGATGGAGGGTGAGTTCAAGGAGATTTATGACGTGCGGGCGGATGGCCGCCGCTCGATCAACTACCTGGCCGCCAACTTCATCCGCACGTTCGGAGCCGGCTGGTACGACAAGTGGGCCAAGATCGCCCTCGGAGAGTTGCGCCGCCTGGGATTCAACACGGTCGCCAACTGGTCGGACTGGGAAATCGCGCGCGCGGCCCGGTTCCCGTACGTCCGGCCGCTCGCGTGGGGCGACCGTGCCGCGCCGTTCATCTACCGCGATTTTCCGGACGTCTTCGATCCGCGCTGGGACGCCGATGCCGGGCGCTTCGGTGAGCAACTTGCCGGCACGCGCGAGGATCCGGCGTTCATTGGCTACTTCCTGATGAACGAGCCCACCTGGGGCTTCGCCCGTGAGACACCCGCAGCGGGCATGCTCTTCAACACGCCTCGATGTGCCACGCGGCGCGCGCTCGCGGACTTCCTCGCGAAGAAGTACGAAGACGATCGCGCAATCTCGAACGCCTGGGGCTTCGAGACCACGCTTGCAGCAGTCGGTGAAGGGCCCTGGAGCCGGACGCTCACGCCCCCCGCCGAGCGCGATCTGGCCGCGTTCAGCGCGGTAATGGTGGAGAAGTTCTTCGGCGCGCTCAGCGCATCGTGCCGGCGCGTTGATCCCAACCACCTCAATCTTGGTATCCGTTACCACACCATTCCGCCCGAATGGGCGGTGCCGGGCATGCGGTCGTTCGACGTGTTCTCGATGAACTGCTACGCCGAGCGGGTGAGGTCCGGCGAAATGGAGAAAATCGCCGCGATGCTGAAAATGCCCGTGATGGTGGGCGAGTGGCATTTCGGCGCGCACGACGTCGGCCTCCCCGCAAGCGGCATCGGACACGTCCGGACCCAGGAAGACCGCGGCCGCGCGTACCGGGTGTACCTCGAAGACGCCGCCGCCAGGCCGTGGTGCGTGGGTGTGCACTACTTCATCCTGTACGACCAGTCGGCGCTCGGCCGGTTCGACGGCGAGTGCTACAACATCGGCTTTCTCGACGTGTGCAATCGTCCTTACGAGCCGCTGTGCAGGGCTGCGCGCGCGAGTCACGAGCGGATGTACGATGTGGCCACCGGCAGGGTTCAGGCCTACGACGACGTCCCCGAGTATCTGCCCAGACTGTTCTTGTAAACGGCGGCGGCAGCGCGCCACGCAATCTGAAGGTGCCCGCCCCCCCCAAGTTCACGCCGTCCGGTGTCTGCGTGTGACGTGACACCGCCGGTGCTGATTGTTGACAGCCGCCCCTGACAGGGTGCAGGATTGCACCCTTCCGGCGACCCCTCGAGCGGGGCGGCCAGGTTACCGGTCTTCAGGGGAGGCGGCGATGCGAGCAAAGCGTTGGCTCGTCGTTCTGGTCGTTTCTACAATGTGTGTCGCGGCCACCGTGCCCTCGGCCGCGCAGGTGAATCGGGCCACGATCTCCGGCACCGTCACCGATTCGTCGCGAGCGGCGCTCCCGGGAGTCACCGTCACGATTACTGGAGAGAGCGGTCTCGTCCTGACCGCATCCACGAACGCAGCCGGGCAATATACCGTGCCGAGCGTGCCGGTCGGCACGTACACCGTGAAAATCGAAATGACCGGCTTCAAGACGCAGGTTCGCGAGAATCTGACGCTGCAGGTATCGCAGACGCTCCGGCTCGACGCCGAACTGGAGGTCGGGCAGCTCACCGAGACCGTCAGCGTCTCGGGCACACCGCAGATCATCCAGCGCGAGACCCCCGAGGTGGGCACCACCGTCACGCGCGAATACCTGACGATGCTTCCGCTCTCGATGGGCGGCGGGCGGTATCCGGAGACGTTCGCGTACAAGCTGACGGCGGGGGTCGAGGGGGGCACGTGGACGTCGCGCATCAACGGCAGTCCTGCGTTCTCGAAGGAGGTGCTGCTGGAAGGCGCGTCCGTGACGACCTACCTTTCGGGGCATTTTGGCGAATCCAGCGTCTCGATGGAGGCACTGCAGGAATTCAAGATCCAGACGAGCGGGTTGTCGGCTGAATATGGACGGACGGCCGGCGGGGTCTTCAATTTCGTCATGCGCTCCGGCCAGAACCAGCCGCATGGCACCGGGTTCAGCTCCATCCGGCACGAGACACTGAACGCCAACACGTTCCTGAACAACGCCAATGGACGCCCGAAAGCCCGCGATCGCCAATCGAACTATGGCGGCAGCTTCGGCGGGCCGGTCCTGATTCCTGGCGTGTTCGATGGGCGTAATCGCACCTTCTTCTTCGCCGCGGCCGAGAAGTTCAGAGTCCGCAGCTACGTATATGGCGCACCCAATCGTTCCGTGCCGCAGCTCGAGATGTACGACGGCAATCTGAGCCGGCTGCTCACGACAACTGTCGTCGGCACCGACGCCCTGGGCCGTCCGATCTTCCGAGGTGCCGTTTACGACCCGCTGACGCTCCGGGAGGTGAACGGAGTGTTCGTGGCGGATCCCTTCCCGAACAACATCATTCCGGCGGATCGGATCAGCCAGATTTCGCGCCGGGTCGGCGACATTGCGAAGCAGCATTACGCGCCGATGAACGACGCGCTGACCGCCAATAATCTGTTCCCCACGCAGAACACCCCAGAATTCGATCAGAACCAGTGGTCGTTCAAGATCGACCAGGTGCTCTCGAGCCGTCACCGTCTCAGCGGGAGCCTGGCGCGAAATACGCGGCCGCGTTTGTTGCTCGACGCGGGCGGCATTTGGGACGCGAACGATTCCCTCGGGGGGCCGCTCTCGACCGCGCGGCGGCAGGTGATCAACTCCTGGCTCTTCCGCACGGCCCACGAGTTCACGATCTCGCCAACGCTCTTCAACAGTCTGATCGTGTCGTTCAACCGGATGGCCAACCCGAACCGGTCGGCGCACGTCGCCGCTGGCTGCGGCGCAATGATCGGCGTCGGGGGAGTGAGACAGGACGGGCCGTGCCCGCGCATCAACTGGGGTGCCGGGCCCGCAGGCGTCAGCTTTGACGCCATCGGCGATCCACAGGACGATTTCCAGGCCTACAATTCGTGGGGCATCGCGAACGCACTGAGCTGGTCCAAAGGGCGCCACTTCATGAAGCTCGGCGTCGACCTTCGCGGCAACCAGCTGAATACCAGGCCTCTCGGCAACCTTGCGGGGACATTCAACTTCACCGCTGCTCAGACAGGTATTCCCGGCGTCAACTTCGTCGGCCACTCGTTTGCCTCGTTCCTGCTCGGCGGGGTCCAAAGCGCCAGTGTCGGCGTGCCCCTCGGACTCGGCGGGCGGACGTCCTACTACGCCGGCTACGCCCAGGACGACTTCAAGGTGACGCCGAAGCTGACCTTGCAGCTCGGTCTCCGCTATGAGTTCCAGCCGCCGGCGATCGAACAGTACGATCGAACCTCGAATTTCGATCTGACGGTGAGAGATCCGTTGACAGGCATGATGGGCGCCGTAGTCTTTGCCGGCGACGGGACCGGACGCACTGGCCGCCGGACGTTAGTCGACAGCGACAAGACGAACTTCGGTCCGCGTCTCGGCGGCGCCTATGCGCTGACCGACCGCACGTCGTTGCGCGCCGGCTACGGGCTCTTCTACGGCGCAAACGTATTCAATGGCTTCTCGTCCGTGCCTTTCTCGCGCGGGTTTGGCGGTACCGACAACATCTCGAATCCGCTTGCGCACACCTCGCGGTTCAACTGGGACACCGGGTACCCGAGCGCGTTCGTGCCAGCCGAGATCGACCCCACCGCCTGGCGGCTCGGTGGCGTCACGCACTGGGATCCAGACGCCGGCCGCATTCCGCGCACGCACCAGTGGAACGCGAACGTTCAGCGCGAGGTAGTGAGAAACCTGACGGTTGACGTCGGATACGTGGGCACGCGATCGAGCGACATCTGGGCCGGCGACCTCGCCAACAAGAATCAGCTCGACCCGACATATTTGAGCTTCGGGTCGAATCTGCAATCCATCCTGCGTACTGACGCCGATGCGCAACGCTTCGGGCTGCCTGGCCTGCCGTACCCGGCATTCGCCGGCGGTCAACTGTGGCAGGCGCTCGTGCCGT
>JACDDJ010000475.1 GCA_013817065.1 Acidobacteriota bacterium | reverse complement strand
CTTGATGGCTGATCATTTCGAGGAGCCATCTTCATTGTCTACAGCGACCTTCACGTCAAAGCGACTCCCGTACAACATCACGACTGTGAACTTCATCACGGCTGTAGTGATGGTGGTGTTCCACATCGGGGCGGTCGCCGCTCTCTTTCATTTCACCTGGACGAATTTCCTGGTAGCGCTGGTGCTGCACTGGATGGCCGTGGGCTTCGGCATCAGCCTTGGCTATCACCGGCTGCACACGCACCGGGGCTATAAAACGTCCAAGGCGTTCGAGTACTTCCTGGCGGTTTGCGGAACCCTCACGCTCGAGGGTGGGCCAATCTTCTGGGTCGCGACCCATCGTGTCCATCATCAGCACTCCGACCACGAGGGTGATCCGCACACGCCGCGCGACGGCGGCTTCTGGGCGCACATCGGCTGGATCCTGTTCGGTGATTCCAACCACAACAACACTGCGATGATGTCGAAGTACGCACCCGACCTCGCCGCCGATCCGTTCTATCGCTGGTTGAATACCTGGCACTTCGTGCCGGTCATCGTCGTTGGCCTGACCCTGCTCGCGGTCGGTGGCTGGCCGATGGTTTACTGGGGTATCTTCCTGCGGATCGTCTTCGGTCTTCACGCCACCTGGCTCGTGAACTCGGCGACGCACATGTGGGGTAGCCGCCGTTTCACGACGAAGGACGATTCGCGCAACAGCTGGTGGGTCGCGCTCCTCACGTTTGGCGAGGGCTGGCACAATAATCACCACGCGCACCCGGTGTCGGCCCGGCACGGGCTCGCCTGGTATGAGTTGGACATGTCCTGGATCACCCTGAAGATGTTCAACGCGCTCGGCATCGTCCGCGACCTCAAGGTCGCAAAGATCCGCGAGGCGATGCCAGCCGAGGAAGCCGCGTAACACCTTCGCAGCACTGCGCTTGATTGATAAACGGCTGGCACCTCAGGGTCCAGCCGTTTGTTTGTAACCGCACCCTCAGCGTAAGTCCCCCGCACCTTGGGCGTAACTGCCCGGCACCCTCAGCACGAGTTCCTCCGCACCCTCTGCGTCAGTTCCCCGCACCCTCCGCGTCAGTCCGACCGCACCCTCTGCGTCAGTTCCCGAGTATTCTTCGGTAATGGTCAGCGGCCGGCGCCGATCCGTCATTGCCTTCACCATCCTGGGCGTCTGCCTGGTGGCGATTGCCGTGGCGTTGAACGTCGGCTGGGTGGTCGTGAGCTGGCAGAACGGCGTGCTGGCGGTCCTCGGATTCATCTTCTTCCTGCTGCTGATCGCGGGGATGGTGGTCTACACCGTCTTCATGGTTCGAGAGATCCGGCGCAACGAGCAGCACGATTCATTCATCAACGCCGTGACGCACGAGCTCAAGACGCCGGTTGCATCGATTCGCCTCTATCTGCAGACGCTGCAGACACGCGAGCTCGATGAAGCCAGGCGTCGCGAGTTCTACCAGATCATGCTCGACGACAGCGACCGGCTGCTCCACACGATCGAGCAGGTGCTGAGAGCGGGGAGCACCCAGTCGAACTTCCGCCGCATCGCCCAGACGCGTGTGGACCTGCGCGCGCTCGCCGAGGAATGCGTCGCTCTCGGCCGGACTCGATTTCACCTTCCCGATGAAGCACTGCGCTTCGAGAGCGAAATGTCACAGCCTGCCACTGTCGTCGGCGACCCCGACGAACTGAAGGCCGGTATCTGGAACCTGATCGACAACGCCGTGAAGTACTCGGGGGAGAATCCGCAGGTCCTGGTGACACTGGAGGTCACCGCCGATGGCTCCCGGTTCGCCCTCAAGGTGACCGATAGTGGACCCGGGATTCTGCCGCACGAATTGAAGCGGGTCTTCCGGCGTTTCTACCGGATCCATGGCATGTCGGTCCGGACGAAGGGTAGCGGCCTCGGTCTGTTCATCGTTCGGTCGGTGGCAAAGCGACATGGCGGGAAGGCGTTCGCCGAAAGTGCCGGGGCCGGCCTTGGCAGCACTTTCACCCTGCTCCTGCCGCGACTATCGGATCACCAATGACCGCAAACCCGAGGGTCCTCATCGTCGAAGACGAGCGGCATCTTGCGGACGGATTGAAGTTCAATCTCGACGCCGAAGGCTACTCAGCGGAGGTCGTGGACACCGGTGAAGCCGCGCTGGACCGGCTCACCGCCTCGGCGGAGCCTGCCTTCGACCTGGTCATACTGGACGTGATGCTGCCCGGCAAGGACGGCTTCGCGGTTGTCTCGGAGCTGCGCGCCGCAAAGCAGTTCGTGCCGGTGTTGATCCTGACCGCACTTGGACGGCCGGACGACATCCTCAAGGGGTTCGCCGCCGGGGCGGACGACTACCTGCCCAAGCCAACCGAGCTGGCGATCCTGATCGCGCGGGCGAACAGCCTGCTGCGCCGCAGTGCATGGACGAAGCGCAAGGCGGACAGCTACGAGTTCTCGGGTCGGACCATCGACTTCGACGCGCTGGAGCTTCGTGTCGAGGATCGCGCCTTCCCGTTGACGCTGATGGAAGCCAACCTGCTTCGCTACCTGGTCCAGCACGAGGGCCGCGTCGTATCGCGGAAGGCGATGCTCGAGGACGTCTGGGCGCTGCGCGAGGATACCGACACCCGCGCCATCGACAACTTCATCGTCCGCTTGCGTCGGTATATCGAGCGGGACCCGTCGGCACCGCGTCACCTGCTCACCGTCCGTGGTGTTGGTTACCGCTTCGTCGCCGAGCCGGGCTGATCCCGCAGGTATTCCAACGACACGGCACGCTGCCGTTCAGAGAGACGAGCGGCGCGGCGGACGACGGCGACGACGGCGGCGCGTGAACGGGGTGAGCGGGACTTCGGCGTCGTGGCCGTCGGCCGGTGCGTGCTCGGAGCGCTGCGCCTGCAGTTCGCGCCAGTGGGCGACGACATCCGGGCGGTCGCCGTGGATCTCGAGCCAGGTCAGCGTCTCATTGAGCGACTGGCGATGCAGCAGGCCTCGCTGCGCGCGCATCGGCGACTGGATGTCGAGCACGCGAGGGACCATCGAGAAGATCTGCTGAAGGCGTTCGACGTCGCGGCGCGCAATCGGCAGCAGTCCCAACTCGAGTTTCCGCTCCATCGCGTCCGCGTGGAAGCGCGTTCGCGACCCAATGATTCCCATCGGATGCAGCAGCGTCCCGGCGAGGATCGTGTTGGTGAGCGAGTCGGGCGCCGAGTTGAACTGGGCGCGGTATCGATCGATCGCACCCATCGCGTTCCAGAAGGCTTCGGGGGCGTCCTCGAGTTCCGGCGTTATCTCGCGCAGCAACCCGGTTTCGTCCAGCTGGCGGAACGCCTCGGCGGCATGCCCCGACCTGAGGATCTTGTAGTACTCCTCGAGCAGCCTGGGAGCGGCGCTCCGCGCGATCTCGTGCTTGTGGGCAAAGATCGCCTCGAGCGATTCCTCATCGATGGCGAACTCCAGGCGCGCTGCCAGCACCACCGCGCGGAGCATGCGGACGGGATCTTCGAGGAACCTGACTTCCGGATCGCCGATGCTGCGAATCAGCCGCGCATCGAGGTCCTTGAGCCCGCCGGTGTAGTCGATGATCGAGAAGGTGCCGATGTCATAGAAGAGCGCGTTGACGGTGAAGTCACGCCGGAACGCGTCCTCTTCAGGTGTGCCGTAGGTGTTGTCACGCTGGATGAGGTGATCCTCAGCGCGGCGCCGCGAACGCTGCGCGGCTTCGGCTTCGAGGCTGTTGCCGTCGTGATCGACTGACAGCGCGTCCGGTTCCCGCGTCGCCTCCCCTGGTAGGTCGAGCGCAGCCTCGGCTTCCGGGGTGACGCCTGACGCGTCCACCAGTCGGCGGAACGTCGCCACTTCTATCGTCTTGTTGCCGAACTTTACGTGCGCGAGGCGAAATCTGCGGCCGATGATCCAGCAGTTCCGGAATAGCTTCTTGACCTGGTGGGGATGTGCCGAGGTGCCAATGTCGAAGTCTTTGGGATGCCGCTGCAGCAGCAGGTCACGCACGCTGCCGCCCACCAGATAGGCGACGTAATTGTGCTCGTGAAGCCGGTACAGGACTTTGAGAGCGTCTTGATCAATGTCACGCCGCGAAATCGTATGCTCTGACCGCGGAACGACGGTCGGCTCAACCATCGGCGGCGATTATAGCATCATGAATTCCCCTAAAGTCATGTAAGTAGCTGATTGGCAGCGGTTTAGTGGCATCTTTCGGCTGTGCTACCATCCCGGATGTGCGTCGGTTTCTGGTCCTTTTCAGCCTCTGTTTACTCGTCCCGGCGGCGGGGTATGCCCAGGACCCGCTCGGCGAAGCCCGCCGGCTGTATAACAGCGGGCAGTACGACGCGGCTGAACGCGCGGCGCGCCTGGCTCT
>JACDDJ010000474.1 GCA_013817065.1 Acidobacteriota bacterium | reverse complement strand
AATCACGCACCCTCCCGGAACCAAGGAGACCAGGTGCAACCAGCGGGCAGTCGGCTCGGTCCGTACGAGATTCAGTCTTCGATCGGCGCCGGCGGCATGGGCGAGGTTTACCGCGCCCGCGACACCCGTCTCGATCGCATCGTCGCGGTCAAAGTGATTGCCGGGGCCGCGGCACTGGACACCTCGTTCCGGGAGCGGTTCGACCGGGAAGCGCGCGCGATCTCAGCACTCGATCACCCTAACATCTGCACGCTGTACGACGTCGGCCACGAGAACGGCACTGACTTCCTCGTCATGCAGTATCTCGAGGGCGAGACGCTCGCCGACCGGCTCGCCCGGCCGAAGACGGACGGATCCGACGTCGGGGCAAGCGCCGTCACGTCTTCCACGCAGTCGAAAGGCCCACTCACGATCGACCTCGCGCTTCGCTATGGCGCCGAGATTGCCGGCGCCCTCCACGCCGCGCATCGCCGCGGCATCGTCCATCGCGACCTCAAGCCCGGCAACATCATGCTGACGAAGACGGGCACCCGGCTGCTCGACTTCGGCCTGGCGAAGCTGGCCGAGCAGGGCGCTATCTCGGGGCTGGCCGACCTCGCGACGAAGAGCGTGCCGCTCACCGCCAGCGGTTCGATCGTCGGCACCCTGAATTACATGGCGCCCGAGCAGCTCGAGGGCGGGCCGATCGATGCGCGCACCGACATCTTCGCGTTCGGCGCGGTCCTGTTCGAGATGCTCAACGGCCGACGCGCGTTCGAGGCGCAGAGCCATGCCGGGCTGATCGCCGCGATTCTCAACGACGATCCGCCGCGCCTGGACGAAAGCGCGTCGTCGCGCAACGGGCTGCCGCCGTCCGTTCACAGGGCGTTGGACCGGCTGCTGCGGAAGTGCCTCGCGAAGGACCCTGATGACCGCTGGCAATCTGCCGCCGACCTGGGCGCCGAGTTGTCCTGGGATCCAGAACGAGTTGCTGCTGTCAGCAGGACGAGCCGAGGAGGGCCCCTCCGCTGCGCCTGCGCCGATGGCCGCGAAACGACACGATCGGCTCTGGAAGGCAATCGCCGTTGCGGCGCTGCTCGCACTCGGGGTCGGCACTGCCTGGTGGTGGTCGCGCCCGGCACTGCCTACCGAGGTCCTGAGCTTCGAGATACCGGAGGACCTCGCGCGCGTCGGGCCGTTCTTTGATGGCCCGGCCGGGTCCGCCATCTCGCCCGACGGCCAGCACATTGTCATCGTCATCGGGGCTGGCGCGGGATCCGACCCGACACGGCTGGTGATCCGCTCGATGAACTCGACAGAAATGGTCTCGCTGCCAGGCACCGAGGGCGCCTCGCAGCCGTTCTGGTCGCCAGACAGCCAGTCGGTGGGTTTCGTCGCGCGCTTAGGAGACAAAAACCGGCTGCTGCGCATCGATCGGAATGGACGCAGCCTGACCACCATCTGCGAAGATGGCCGGGGCCAGGGTACCTGGAGCAAGGCAGGGCTGATCCTGTTTGGCTCGTCGGAAGGAATCTGGAGCGTCCCGGAGAACGGAGGCGTCCCGACGCTGGTCACGAAGGTTGCCGCCGAGCAGGGCGAAACCGGCCACCTCTGGCCGATGTTTCTTCCTGACGCGAGGCGCTTCCTCTATTGGCGCGACACCGCAGCGCCAACCGCGAGAAGAACGTCATAAGGCTGGGTTTTCTCGACGCCGCCACGACGCGGGACATTCTCAAGGTCAATTCGAGCGTCGAGCTCTCGGCCGGCCATCTTTTTTTCTATCGCGAGGGGACAGTCTTCGCGCAGCGGTTCGATGCGGCTGCAGCCAGTCTGACGGGCGAGCCGCAGCCCATCGTCGAGGGCGTTGCACATAATCCCGACAACGGCCGTGCCGGTTTCTCTGTTGCTGCTGATGCAGAAGTTCTCGTCTTTCGCAGGGGCCGCAACATCAGCGTGCACAATACGCTCGAGTGGTTCGGCCTCGACGGAAAACCTCTCGGGCTGCTCGGTGGCAGCACCGCACGCAACCGGGCCCATGCCACTTCTCCTGATGGATCGCGGGTGGCTGTGATGCGGGACGAGCCGGATGGGAAGATGGACATCTATGAGATCGATGTGGCGCGAAATGTCACGTCGCGTCTGATCTCAAATCCGGGCGATGACATGTTCCCGGTCTGGTCGCCAGACGGGAAGCGCATCTACTACACGTCTTCAGGACGCGGGAGTCTGGACCTGACTCGCCGGTCATTGTCATCGGGGTCATCGGGCGCGTCGGACGAGATCCTCTTCGAGTCAGCCGACCTGAAAGTGCCCTCTTCAATCTCGTGGGACGAGCAGGTGCTTCTGTTCACGCGCAGCATCAACGGGCTCCGCGGCGGCCGCGACATCTGGGCCCTGCCCTTGTCGGGGATCAGGAAACCGTTTCCGGCCGTGCAGACGAGATACGAGGAAGAGGAGGCCGTGTTTTCCCCGGATGGGAAGTGGATCGCTTACCAGTCGAACGACCTCGGTGACTGGCAGGTCTACGTCCAGTCCTTCCCGGTGAAGCGACAGCCGGTGCGCATTTCGAACACTTCGGGATATGCCGCCGCGTGGAGTGCGGATGGCAAGACCATCCTCTACCTCAGCGATGGCAAGGTCATGTCGGTAGACGTCACGTTTGTCGGCGACGACCTTCGCCCCTCGACGCCGCGTGAGCTCTTCACTCCGCCAAAAATGGGTGACGACACGCGAAGCCTCGACCTCGACCCGAAGCGCCGCCGCCTTCTTTTCTCCACACGACAAGGAGAGACCGCAGCCGCCTCTCCGCCGCTGACAGTGCTGCGGGGGGATGGCTGACAAGAGCCACCGGGGCGACGACGCGTGAGCGACGTGAGCGATAGGACGCGCCTGCCGGTGACTGGTTGACCCGCGGATCGCGTCGCAGGCGCAGCTACGAAGCGGGGCACATGATGTACGTGCATCCTGCATCGATGGTGAAGTTCAAGAAAGATCTCGCCGCTTTCATCGACACCACGAGCCGCTGACCTCGCCCTGCGAGAGCAACCACCGACGCTTCTCCATGGCGCGCATGCGCGATGGGATGTGATGGGGCGTTGATGATGGCCAAGGCCTGGTCAGCCGTGCAGAACGCTGACGACTTCCATCGGGCGGCTGCGTGTTGCTCCGGAGGCATCGAGAACCACGTGCAGCGGCAGGTCAGCCCGTGGCATCACGATCACGCCGGATCGTGCGCACGCTGTCCGGACTGATCGACGGCGGCGCTGTCGCCAGACAGCCGGAATGAAGGGCGGGAGGAGCCTGTCAGCCGGCTGCCTGTATAATCACGCCTCCTTCATCAATCGATGGCGATCACAACTGGCGCCCGGCTCGGCCCGTACGAGGTGCTCAACGCCATCGGCGCTGGTGGCATGGGCGAGGTCTTTCGCGCGCGCGACACCCGCTTGAATCGCGATGTCGCGCTCAAAGTGCTGCCGGACGTCTTCGCGGGCGACCCGGAACGGCTGGCGCGGTTCGAGCGCGAGGCACAGACGCTCGCGTCGCTCAATCACCCTCACATCGCGCAGATCCACGGCGTCGAGCAGGGGGCGGGCGCGGGCGGCGAACAGATTCGGGCGCTGGTGATGGAGTTCGTCGATGGGGAAGACCTGTCGGCGCGGATCGCGCGCGGTGCGATTCCACTCGAGGACGCGCTGCCCATTGCCCGCCAGATCGCCGAGGCGCTCGAGGCCGCGCACGAGCAGGGCATCGTCCACCGCGACCTCAAGCCGGCGAACGTCAAAGTGAAGCCGGACGGAACGGTCAAGGTTCTCGACTTCGGCCTCGCCAGGGCGATGGGCGACAGTCCCTCCGCCGGAGCGCAGGGGCCTCCTCTCAACAACTCACCAACCTTTACATCTCCAGCCCACCTCCGCCAGGGCTACGGCGGGGCAAGCACTGAGATGGGTGTCATTCTCGGCACCGCCGCGTATATGGCGCCGGAGCAGGCGAAGGGCAAACGGGTCGATCGCCGTGCCGACATCTGGGCGTTTGGCGTCGTGCTCTACGAGATGCTCACGGGCCGGCAGCTTTTCGCAGCCGAGACCGTCGCGGAAACCATCGGCCTCGTGGTGACGCGGAACCCGGATCTCAGCGCCCTGCCGCGCGACACGCCGCCGCGCGTGCGTGAGCTGTTGCGCCGCACACTCGAACGCGATCCCAGAGAGCGGCTTCGTGACGCCGGCGAAGCTCGCATCGCCCTGGCCGCTCCGTCGGCGCCGATCGCCGAGTCCGCAGGCGGCGTCGATGGCGTCAGACAGCGGACGCCCGCGATCGTCGCCGCCATCGCCGTGGTCGCGGTCCTTGTCGGCGCCGCCGCCGGCTACTTCCTCCGGGCGCCGGACGTACCGTTGGCG
>JACDDJ010000036.1 GCA_013817065.1 Acidobacteriota bacterium | reverse complement strand
CCTGCCGGACGGCGCCGGCAACCACACGCCCAACGCGGAGTTCAACTTCTACGTGGACCCGGAAGCGGCGAGGATCGTCCTCCGGTCCGGCATCCCCATCCTGCTGTCGCCGCTGAACGTCTCACGTAAAGCGAGGTTTACGAAGGAGTGGTACGACCGGATCGTGGCGGTCGATACGCCGGTGACGCGCCTCATCAAGGAGCGGCTCGGGCCCGGGTTCGCCAAGGCTCCCGACAGGGCCGGCCTGATGTACGACCAGATCGCCGCCGTCGCGCTGATCGATCCGACCCTGATGAAAACGGTGGAATGGTTCGTCGACGTCGATGCCAACCCGGGGCCGAGCTACGGGACGTCGGTCGGAGCGCCGCAGCCCTGGCCTGGCGGCGAAGGGGTCAAGAAGATGCAGGTGCAGACCGACCTCGATTTCGACAGGTTCATCAAGCTGTACGTGGAGCGGGTCACGCGACCCGTTCCGGCCCCGACACGATAAGGAACACACATGACTCCTGCACCTCGCATTGCCGTGGTCGGCAGCGCCAACATCGATCTCGTCACGTTCGGTGACACGTTTCCGCTTCCGGGGCAGACCATCTTCGGTGACGACTTCGATCTAGGATTTGGAGGCAAGGGGGCCAACCAGGCGGCCGCCGCCCGCCTGTGCGGCGCGCAGGTCTCGATGGTGGCCAGGGTCGGCTCGGACCTGTTCGGCCCGGCAACGATTGCGAACTTCACCTCCCAGGGGATCGACACGACCTACGTGCGGGCACTCGATGGACTCGCCAGCGGCGTCGCACCGATTTTCGTCGAGCCGAGCGGCCAGAACCGGATCATCGTCGTCAAGGGAGCGAACGACCGGCTCCTGCCGGCCGATGTCGATGAAGCGGCGGAGATGCTCAAGCGGGCAGCCTGCATCATCCTGCAGTTCGAGATCCCGATCGAGACGGTCTACTACACCATCCGGTTCGCGCGGGCGAACGGCATCACGTGCATTTTGAATCCCGCTCCGGGTCAACCGGTGGATCTCGAGCAGGTGCGGCAGGTCGACTACCTCATTCCAAACGAAACGGAGGCTGAGGCGATCACCGGCCGCCCGGTGCGCAGCGTCGATGAGGCCCGCGCGGCCGCCCGGGACCTGATCGACGCGGGCGTTCCGAGGGTCATCATCACCCTCGGCGCCAAGGGCGCGCTCCTCGCCTCGAACGGCACCATGGAGCTGCTTCCGGCGCGCGAAGTGACGGCCAAGGACACCTCCGGTGCGGGAGACGCATTCATCGGCAGCTTCGCGACATTTCTTGGGGAGGGCGTACCTGAACGGGATGCCGTGACCCAGGCCTGCCTGTACGCCAGCCTGTCGACGACCCGGGTGGGAACCCAGAAATCATTTCTCGCTCGAGCGGACTTCGAAGCCGAGAAGCGCGTTCAAAGGTAAGGAGGAGGTCCTGATGACAGTTGTCGAGTCTTACGCGGTGGCCGTGGCGATGTGCGTAATCACGATGCTCTGCTGGGGCTCGTGGGCCAACACCCTGAAGCTTGCCAGCAAGGGGTGGCGGTTCGAGCTGTTCTATTGGGACTACGCGATCGGCGTGCTCCTCTTCGCCCTCATCCTGGCATTCACTCTCGGAAGCACCGGGACAGCTGGTCGCAGCTTCCTGGATGACATGGCGCAGGCCGAGCGGGGACCGCTCGTCTCCGCATTCATCGGCGGTGTCGTGTTCAATCTTTCGAACATCCTCCTCGTGGCGGCGATCGACATCGCCGGTATGGCAGTAGCGTTCCCCATAGGCGTCGGGCTCGCACTCGTTCTCGGAGTGATTACCAACTACCGAGCAAACCCCGTCGGCAATGCGACGCTGCTGTTTTCAGGAGTGGCGCTGGTGGCAGCCGCAATCGTGTTGTCCGCGACGGCGTACAGCCGCCTGCCGTCGAAGGGGCAGCGGACGATCGGAAAAGGTATTGTCGTCTCCGTCGTCGCGGGACTGCTGATGGGCTTCTTTTACCGTTTCGTGGCCGCGTCGATGTCCACGGACTTCATCAACCTGGAGCCGGGAAAGCTCAGTCCGTACAGCGCGATCGTGATGTTCTCGGTGGGTCTCCTGGTATCCAATTTCCTCTGGAACACGATCGTCATGAGGCGGCCGTTCGTTGGGGAGCCTGTGTCGTTCGGAGACTACTTTTCGAAGGGGTCACCGCGGCTGCACGCCATCGGCCTGCTGGGCGGCGGGATCTGGAACCTCGGCATGTCGCTGAGCATCATCGCGGCCGGCGCCGCGGGCTTCGCCATCTCCTACGGCCTCGGGCAGGGGGCCACGCTGGTCGCGGCGCTGTGGGGCGTGTTCATCTGGAAGGAATTCAAGGGAGCGCCAGCCGGCACCAATCTGCTCCTGGGGTTGATGTTTGCCGCATTCGTCGTCGGTCTGACGCTGATCGTGGCGGCACGCCTGGTCTGACGCTCCGCCTCCTGGCTGGCGCAGCGGCTCTGCGGCTCTATCTGATGGAGGTGAGCCTGGCCTGCGCTGCACGCACCTCGTCCTCAGTGAAGACTGCGGTGTAGTACTCCTGTCGCTCGAGAAAAGCCGCCAGATCGCGCAACGAGAATCCGCGCGCAGTGAGGCGTGCGGTATCGATGTACATCTGGCTGTTGGATGCATCGTCGTAGTACTGAACGACCTTCTGATCAACCGGGTCGAAACGCTCGTGAATCAGCGGGACTATATCCTGTGGGTGGTGGCGATGGCCCGGAGGCGGCTCCCCGGGCATGCCGTGATCGGCCGTGACGACCACGACACTGCGCCCTGGGCCAGCCTTCTGATCCAGGAGGTCGAGGATCCGCGCCATCTGCCGATCGAGCTCGGCGACTGTTTGCTTCAACTCGGCTGATGCGGGACCATGCGCGTGCGCCGCATAGTCGGGTCCCTTCATGTTGACCATGACGAGATCAGTGATCTCGTCCGCCCCGATCGGCTCCTGTGCCATGACCGCCAGGAGTGCTTCAGCCTCAAAGCGCTGGTACAGGCTGGACGCGCGGAACTTGGAGGGGCTGGCGATGTCGTGACCCATCCAGGTGCCGCCGGCTTCCTTCCAGACGCGGCTACCGTTGAAAGCCTCGAGGGCCGTGGACATCGTGTAGCACGCCGCATTGGTTTCCCAGCCAGCATCGCGGGTGCTGTAACTCGCCGCAATCACCTTGCGGCCGTTCACGAGGCAGGCGCCTTGCCCCACGAGGCCGGTGGTCGCGCGCAGCGCTCCGCCGTGTCCGATGATCACCGCCCGCCCATCGGTGGTCAGGTTCCAGATGTCGGCCAGGGTCAATGCCATGAGCTCCCGCGGATCGAGTGCCTCGTACGCCGGCTGGGGGCGGCCGGTCGCGCGGTTGAAGAGATTGTTGACCGTGATGCCGTGAAAGCGGGGGTCCGTTCCGGTGCCGATCGTCGCGTGAGCGACACCCGTGATAGTGGGCAGCGTGTTCGCGCGGGCTTCCGAGAACCATGCGCCCTCGCGCCGCATCCGTGTCAGGGTGGGCATGACATCGGCATACGTTTCGAAGTAGTCGGCACGCATGGCATCGAGCACCATTACGACGATAACGCGTGGTCGGCCGGCGGCTGGTGCGATGGCCTGTTCCAGGACACGTCCCGTATAGGTAGGCACGAGCCCGGCGCCCAGGATCGCGCCGAGCGTCGGCGCGATATCCTGCTGGGCCACCGGATCATTCCACTCCCCCTGCCGGATAAACGGGCGGCCGTGAAGAAGCACCGGGATGTGGGTGTCGTAATCCCACGGCGAACCGTGCATGAACCGGTACAGCGGCTCGCGCTCGGTGATGACCTCGCCTTCAGCCGGAATGACGAAAATCTGGCCGCTGCGTCCGGGGAAGTAACCTCGCGCGAACATCTCGAGCCAGCGGGTCCGCCGAGCGCTCGTCGAAGCGGCCGCGGCGGGTGTGACCGGTGCCGCGGTCCGCGCTGCGGGCGCTGCCGAACGGCTCGTCGGCGACGCCGCGCCCGCGCAACCGGCCAGGAACACCGCGACGGTCAAAACGACGAAAGAATCTGTGAGGCGCATCGGCAACATTATGCGGGTTTTTAAGATCTCCTCACCGCCGATCTCGACCGCGCTGTTTTCACACGAGTTCAGGAAAGGGAAGAGGTCTCGACGAGGTGTCGCAAACTAGATTGCTTTTTCGAACTGTCACCTGACGAGCGCCTGGTAGACCATAGTCGGGAACTTCGTGCGGATGTCGGTGCTGTTCGGCAACAACTGGATCAGCAGTACCATCGTGAGCCCCGCCTCGGGGTCGACGCGGTAAATCGAGCCGTAGGCGCCGCCCCACCCGAATGCGCCTGGCGAGTCCATACTGCTGGCGCCGAAGCGGTCGGTTGTCTCGAAGCCGAACCCGAAGCCCAGCCCCTTTGTCCAGTGCAGTGTGCCGATCTGGTTGGTCGTCATGAGCCGCACTGACCGCGGTGCAAGGATGCGCACCTCGCCGAGCGCGCCGCCGTGGCGAATCATCTCGAGGAAGCGCGCATAGTCGCGCGCGGTAGACAGCAGCCCGGCACCTCCCGAAAAGCTGCGACGTGGACCGTCCACATACGCCCCTTGTCCCCTGGCTCCATCCGGCGCCCGCACGATGGTTCCGTCCGGACCGCTCGAGTACACCGTGGCCAGTCGATGACTCTTCGCCTGCGGCAGAAAGAAGTGCGTATCCACCATCCCGAGCGGGCCGGTGATGCGCGTTCGCACGACGTGATCGAGTTCTTCTCCGGCGGCGCGTTCAACGACGCACCCGAGGACGTCCGTGCTGTAGCCGTAGCCCCAGGCCTCGCCCGGTTGGGCGACGAACGGCAGTGACGCGAGGCGCTCCACCGTGGCGCAGGTCGGCTCGTCCTTGTCCGCGGTATACCAGCCATAGCCGGCAGCCGGGCCCAAGCCTTTGGCTTCGTACATCGCGGCTACGTGCGGCTCCCCGCCGTAGGAGATCCCCGCGGTATGGGTCAGTAGATCTCGGACGGTGATCACACGAGTCGCGGGAACAATGTCAACGCCGCCACCTTCCTTGCGGATGGCTACCGTCGTCTGCGCGTACGCAGGGATGAATCGGCTGACCGGATCGTCGATGCCGATTTTTCCTTCCTCGACGAGAGACAGGACCGCGACGCTGGTGATCGCCTTCGTGTGCGACGCGACCCGGAAGATGGTGTCGGTGGCCATGGGCCGGCGGGCTTCCTTGTCGCTCCAGCCGACCGCGCGCTCGTAAACCGGCTGCCCGTCGCGAAGCACGAGCGCTACGGCGCCTGCCAGGCGATTCTCGTCCACATACTGCCCCAGCCAGCGGTCGATGCGCGCGAGGCGCTCAGCCGTGAACGCTGGCTGGCCGGCAGGTGGGCGCGCTGCCGGTATCGGCAGTGTTCCTGGCGTGTTCTGGCTGGCAACGGCAACCGTCGTCATCAGCAGCGCGAGGACGGCGATCAGAGTTCGTGTGTCGTTTCTCATGATTGGATTTTCGAGCGAGGCAGGTCACGCATTCTAGCACCGCCGGATCACGACGCTGCTCAGCTGATCGCGCTCCGGAGGGCCCAGGCGCCTGCCCAATTCGAACCATCGACTCTTCAGTCGACCACTGTACCGATTCGTGGGTGACCGCATCGGCAGCCTCGTTATCTCGAATCGTATCGATGGTAGACTCGCGAATGTTCCCGCATTTCAGCCACAGACGATTCGAAGGGAGCTTTGGAGGTCACTTGAAGAACCGGTCTTGGCTTGCTTTCGCCATTCTCATCGCGGCTCTGGTGTCGCCTCTGGCCCTCCGGGCCGACGACCAGATCCGCATCGTCCTGATCTCCATTGATGGCTTGATGGCGTCCAGCTACACGAAGCCAGGGCCGGCGAAAATCCCTGTGCTGCGCAGCCTGGCGCGTGACGGCGCGTATGCCGAAGGCGTAGTTGGCGTGCTCCCCTCCGTGACGTACCCGTCGCACACCAGCCTGATCACCGGCGTGCCACCGGCCGTACACGGCATCCTCGACAATCGCTTCATGGATCCTGAAGACCGGTCAGATGGCGGCTGGTACTGGTATGCGCAGGATATTCGCGTGGCGACCCTCGTGGGAGCGGCGCGCAGCCGAGGCCTCCAGACAGCGGCGATCACCTGGCCTGTCACCGTCGGGATGGAGGCGGATTTCCTGGTGCCGGAGTTTTGGCGGTCCGATCACCTTTCCGATCTATCTATGCTGCGGGCGCTCTCAACGCCGCACCTTCTCGATGCCGTTGAGATCAACCGCAAACAGCCTTTCGGATGGCGACAGAACGATCGCGAGCGCACCGACATTGCGAAGTTCATCCTGCGGACCTACAAGCCGCACCTGATGCTCCTCCATATAATCGAGCTCGACGGCGCGCAGCATCGATATGGCCCCGGCAGCGCAGACGCCTTGACCACCCTCGAGCGGATCGATGGCTACATAGGGGAGATCCGCCAGACCCTCGTCGAGACCGGCATTGCGGACCGCACATACCTGGCCATCACCTCCGACCACGGCTTCTTGCCCACACAGCAGCAGCTGCAGCCGAACTTTGCATTTAAGGAGGCTGGGCTGATTACGACCGATCCCCGTGGCCGCATCAGCGATTGGCGGGCTTATTTTCACGCGAGCGGTGGTGCGGGTTTCGTCTATCTGAAGGATCCCTCCGATCTAGCCCTCCGAGAGCAAGTGGGCGCACTTCTGGCCAAGCTGCATGCCACCCCGCAGAATGGGATCGCCTCCGTGTGGTCGCAGAAGGATCTCGAGCGGTGGGGCACTCATCCCGACGCCGCCTTCGGCATCGGTATGCGGCCGCAGTTTTATCTTGGAGGTGGCCTTGACGCACTCTTGAAGGACACGGGCAGCAAGGGCGGGCACGGCTTCGACCCGACTATCCCGGATATGCACTCTTCACTGATCCTCAGCGGGCCCGGCATGAAAGGCCAGGGGAACCTTGGCATCGTGCGAATGACGCAGATTGCGCCAACACTCGCGCGGCTGCTCAACGTATCGCTCTCACCGCAGGCAGACCAGCCGATCAAGGCTTTGTTGAAGATCCCCGACATCCGGTAGAAAGCACTGGCTGCTATCCGCGGATTCACGCAGGTGTTCACCCTGTGGCGGTGTGGCACGAACGCCTGACGCCATGATCGCCCGCCGGGCTTACTGATTCTCCGAATGCTTCGTTGATCGTGCCATGCGGCTGGGCGCTGTCGGTTGTTCGTCGTATCTCGCCAATCCTCCGTCATACTTACTGTGACGATGCGCATGGCCAAGAGTTCCCCGTTCAAGAGGCTGCTCGACGAGATCGGGACGGTAGATCAGGTCGGCGTAGAGGAGCGCGCAGCGAAGTTCGCGACTCGCAGCATCAAGAACAACTCGAAGCTGTGGGGATTGAAGACGGCTGTCTCCATGGTGGACCTGACCACGCTTGAGGGGAAGGACACGCCAGGCAAGGTCGCCTCCCTCTGTCAGAAGGCACGAGCGCCGGGCGACGACCCGGAGGTTCCGCCCGTCGCCGCGGTATGCATTTACCCCGCCTTTGTCCAACAGGCACACCGCCTGCTGGCCGGCACATCCATCAAGGTTGCGTCGGTCGCTACGTCGTTCCCGTCGGGACAGACGCCACTCAGGTTGCGCTTGCAGGAGGTGCGGCAGGCGGTCGCAGACGGAGCCGACGAAATCGACATGGTCATCAACCGCGGTCTCTTCCTCGCCGGCGAGTTCAGCGCCGTGAGCGACGAGATAGCGGCGGTCGTCCAGACGTGCGGCGACTCGAGGCTCAAGGTGATCCTGGAGGTTAGCGAGCTGGAGACGTACGACAACGTCCGCGCCGCATCGTTCATAGCCATGCGCGCGATTCGTGCAGAGGACTTCATCAAGACAAGCACCGGAAAGACGCCCTCGAACGCGACGCTCGCGAACACGCAAGTCATGATCGAGGCGATCCGTGATCATTATCTTGCTACCGGCATGCCGATCGGGATGAAGCCGGCCGGCGGAATTCAGCGGGCGAAGCAGGCGCTTCATTTCCTGGTTGCCGTGAAGGAAACGCTGGGGGACGCGTGGCTCAACAACACGCGGTACCGATTCGGCGCAAGCTCGCTGCTCAACGATCTTCTCAGGCAGATAGAGAAGCAGAAGACCGGCGCGTACCAGGCACCGTACTACTTCACCGAGTCCTCGGAGAGCTACTGACATGCACACACCCAGGGCGCCGTTGCGCGCGAAAAAAAACGTCGCGGCGGCGGCTCGCGTTCCTGAGCTCATCTTCGGCGATCTGTGGGAGTTCGATCCCGCTCCGGAGAGCGCCGACCCTCGGCTGCGCGACCAGTACGACCTTTTCATAGACGGAACGTTCATTCCGCCGCGGTCCAGAAAATACTTCGACACGGTGAATCCAGCCACTGAGAAGGTGATCGCCAGCGTTGCGCTTGCCGGCCCCGATGACGTGGACGCGGCGTTCACGGCGGCGCAGAAGGCGTTCGAGGGTCCGTGGGGGAAGATGCCCGGGAAGGAGCGGGGGAAATACATCTACCGGATCGCGCGGCTCATTCAGGACAGGGCGCGCGAGTTTGCCGTCGCCGAAACGATGGACGGGGGCAAGCCGATCAAGGAATCGCGCGACTTCGACGTGCCAATGGCGGCCGCGCATTTCTTCTATCATGCCGG
Organism: Acidobacteriota bacterium; assembly: GCA_013817065.1. GTDB lineage: Bacteria > Acidobacteriota > Vicinamibacteria > Vicinamibacterales > 2-12-FULL-66-21 > JACDCA01. The sequence goes on along the minus strand of JACDDJ010000036.1, from coordinate 5,613 downwards.
GTGGGCGGACAAGATCGAGTACGCAATACCCGGCCGCCGGGTGAAGCCGCTCGGCCCCGTAGGCCAGGTAATTCCGTGGAACTTTCCCCTCCTCATGCTGGCGTGGAAGATCGCGCCGGCGCTCGCGATGGGGAACACGGTCGTGCTCAAACCCGCGGAAACGACACCGCTCTCCGCGCTCAAGCTGGGGGAGCTGCTGATGGAGGCGGAGCTTCCACCGGGGGTCGTGAATTTCGTCACCGGAGCTGGCGAGACCGGCGCATCGGTGATGGCGCACCCCTACGCAAAGAAAATAGCGTTCACGGGATCCACCAAAGTCGGCAAGATCATCATGCGCCAGACTGCGGGGAGCGATAAGAGGATGACGATGGAGCTCGGCGGAAAAGCCGCGAACATCGTGTTCGACGACGCGCCGTTGGACCAGGCCGTGGAAGGTGTCGTCAACGGGATTTTCTTCAACCAGGGGCACGTCTGCTGCGCAGGGAGCCGGCTCCTTGTGCAGGAATCGATAGCGGAGCTGTTCATCGAGAAGCTCAAGCGCCGGATTGACGTGCTACGCGTGGGAAATCCGCTCGACAAGAACACGGACGTGGGCGCGATCAACTCGCGCATGCAGCTGGACAAAATTGAGGAGCTCGTTGCGTCCGGCATCGCGCAGGGAGCCAAAATGTACCAGCCCTCGTGCGCGCTTCCCGGCAGCGGCTTCTTCTACCGCCCCACGATCTTCACCGGCGTGACGCAGAGCCACCGCATCGCATGCGAGGAAATATTCGGTCCAGTGCTGAGCGTGCTGACGTTCCGGACTCTGGAGGAAGCCGTGGACAAGGCAAACAACACGGCATTCGGCCTCTCCGCGGGCGTATGGACGGACAAGGGGTCGCGGATTTTGAAGATGAGCACGCTGCTCCAGGCGGGAGTGGTGTGGGCCAACACCTTCAACAAGTTCGATCCCTCCTCTCCATTCGGCGGCTACAAGGAATCCGGATTCGGACGCGAAGGCGGGCGGCATGGCCTGCTCGACTACGCGAAGGTGATCTGACCGTGCGAACCCTGCCTACCGGCCGCGCCGGCACTCGCATCATTGTGGCGAAGACGCCGAAGGCCTATGTGGGCGGCGAGTTCATCCGCTCCGAGAGCGGTCGCGTGTTCCCGATCTACGAGCCTAGCGGGGAGAACGGCCACCGAGCGTTCATCGCAAACATCCCGCAGTGCACGCGCAAAGACGTGCGTAACGCGGTGGAAGCCGCGGCGAAAGCTGGACGTGGCTGGGCCGGCCGCACACCGTACAACCGCGGGCAGATTGTTTACCGGCTTGCCGAAATGCTCGAGTCGCGCACCGGCGAAATGGCGGGCGCGATCGCGCGCGCCAAGAGGTTGGAGTCTGTCGCCGCGGAAGCAGAGGTGGCGAAGAGCGTTGACCGCCTGATCTATTACGCCGGCTGGGCGGACAAGTACGAGCAGATCCTCGGCAACACCAACCCGGTGGCCGGACCGTTCTTCAACTTCACGGTTGCAGAACCTGTGGGAATAGTCGGCGTGATAGCTGACGACGCCTCACCGTTGCTGGCGCTGATCAGCCAGGTTGCTCCAGCAATCGTGAGCGGGAACACCGTCGTGGCGCTCGCATCGGAGACTCTGCCATACCCGGCGATCCTCTTCGGCGAAATGCTCGCCACCTCCGATCTTCCAGATGGGGTGGTGAACATCCTCACGGGCTTCAAGAGCGAACTGGTAGCCACATTCGCCACGCACACCCACATTCGGGGTGTGGATGCCATCGTCTCGCCGGAGCACAGGAAGGAGCTCGCGCTCGGTGCCGCTGAAAGTGTCAAGCGCGTCCGCGCGCGGCCGCTCGAGGATCCTCCGGACTGGAGCGATGAATCGACACAGAGCGTGTACGACATTCGCGCGTTCGTGGAGTTCAAAACCACCTGGCACCCGATCGGTGCGTAGCACCGTCATCCGCCGTACCTGAGCGGCTGCACTGAGCCCATCGCCACTTCGCTTCGGCACGCTGGCCGGTTCAATGAGCCGGACGTTGGTCCGCGGGCGCGAGCTGAGTAACCAACCCCATAAAGAACATCACGGGCCCAATGAATTCAGATAACGAAGCTCCTCAAAACCTGTTCGCCGCGGGGGCCAAAACCATCATCGGCATGGTGCACCTGCTGCCGCTGCCAGGCTCGGAGGGTTACGGCGGCATAGGCATCTCGGCCATCACCCAACGTGCGATCGCCGAAGCTCGCGTACTTGCAGAGGGGGGGGTCGACGCCATCCTCATTCAGAACAGCGGGGACGAGCCGTGGACCCTCCATGGGGGCCCGGAAACCATCGCATATATGAGCGTGATCGGCGCAATGATCCGGCAATCCGTTCGGTGCGCGGTTGGCGTCAATATACTGGCGAATGGGGCCGTCGAGGCGTTGGCCGTCGCGCACGCCATCGATGCCCAATTCGTACGGATCAAGGTTTACTGCGGCGCGGTCGTCTCGACTGGCGGTATCATCACCGGCGCGGCGACGCAGGCCTTGACCTTCCGGCGCGCCGTGGGCGCCAAGCACCTCGCCGTTGCCGCCGACGTTTACGACCGGACCAGCGCTCCGTTGGGTGATCTCCCGATCGCGGCAATGGCCGACCTCGCCCATCGCCATGGGCATGCCGACGCACTCATCGCGACCGGCCATTCCGTTGAAGATTCACTGGCGCGTATCCGGGAAATCAAGAGAGCGATCCCCGCCGCCGTCGTGCTGGCGGGAGGCGGCACCACGCAGAACAACGTCGGGAGCTTTCTCGCGGAATGCGACGGTGTGGTGGTGGGCTCGAGCGTCAAAGATAGTGGGCACTTCGTCGGCACGGTCGATCGAGCACGCCTCGATGCGTACATGCAGGCGGTCGCCCGGACGCGTGCGAAGCTACGCAACCGTCAGTAGGCATCACAGCACGCCTTTCACCAGGACGCCGATCCCCAGATACCGCATCACCAGGCCAAGGACGACCCCGACGCCACAAAGGGCCATGATGACCGCGTCGGCACGTGAGAAGCGAATCTCGAGGATGCTCGTGCGCGTGGTGCGCGCACCCAGCCCGCGCGAGTCCATGGCGACCGCAAGCGATTGAGCCAGTGCGAGCGCGCGCATGAACACCGGACCGAGCACGGCAACCGATTTCGTCAATCGGGAAAGGGGATGGCCGCGATCGAGTCGGAGGCCGCGAGCCCGCTGCGCCTCCATGATCGTGGCGTGCTGCGCGGTGACGAGGGGGACGAACCTGATGGTCGACGACAGCGCCAGCCCTGCCTTGTAGGGGAGCCCCATCTTCAGCAGCCCGAGCGTGAGCTTCTGCGGCGAGGTCGTCATCATCCAGACAGCGGCCGCCACCATCATCAGTGAGACGCGCAGGCCCATCGCCAGCCCGAAGAGAATGCCGTCCCGAGTGACAGCCAGGCCAAAGACGGTGAAGAGATGCGGACCCTGCCTGATGTACGCAGGCCAGATCAGCACCGCGAGCAGGATGAACCATACGGCAGTCATCAGAAAGGGGGCGAGACGTCTGATCGGCAGCTGAGCCCACAGGCCCAGCCCCAGCACTGCCGCGAGCATGAGCCCCAGGACCAGGGGATGGTTGAACGACAGCGCCACGATGAAGGTCGCCAGCAACGCGAGCAACTTCGTGCGCGGGTCCACCTTGTGATGCAGCGCCGAAGGGGTTTCCACGTAAATGCTGTAGCCGGCCGGCATCTAGCCCCTCTCCTCAATGCCCATACGGTGGCGCAACGCTGTCCGGAATTCGCCCACGGTCAGGATGTCTCGCGGGAAACCGAGACGCTCGTCCAGGTTCTGCGCGAGCCGGGTGATTTGCGGAGCTGTGACAAGGGCACGGGCGAGCAGTGCCTGGTCCGTCAGTACCTGGCGCGTGGGACCGTCCGCCAGAATGCGGCCCTCCGCGACGACGACGGTGCGTCTCGCGAATTCGGCCACGATGTTCATGTCGTGCGTGATGATCACGACGGTGCGTCCGTCTTCATTCCATTCGCGGAGAAGATGCAGAATGCTGAGCGAGCCTTGGAGATCGAGTCCCGTGGTCGGCTCGTCCACGACGAGCACGGGCGATCCGATGGCGATGACGGAGGCTACCGCCAGCTTCTGGCGCTTGCCTCGCCCCAGAAGAAATGGGTCCGCCTCAGCATCGTCCTGCATCCCCACGAGAGCCAGGGCCTGACTTACCGCGCGGCCGACATCCTCCGACGACATGCCCAGGTGACGCGGGCCGAACGCGACCTCGTCCCTCACGGTCCTGGCGAAGATCTGGTGATCCGGGTTCTGATAAACGTACCCGACAATTCTCGCCAGCGCGTCGATCCCGGCCGCGCGAGACTCGCGCCCTTCCAGAAAGACCTGCCCTTCGGTGGGCGTCAGGATCCCATTGAAGGTCTTGGCCAACGTCGTCTTCCCCGCCCCGTTCGGCCCGATGAAGGCGACGAATTCTCCCCGGGCGATGGTCAGGTTGACGCGGTCCAGCACCGGGGGCTTGCGCGCGTCGTAGCGATAGGAGACATCGCGGACCTCGATGATGGGAGGGGCTGTATCCGAAAATGACTGCACTGACCGGAGTTGGCCGGGCACGGCGCGCGCTTCCATCATCGGCCCTGTCCGACGTGCAGCAGTCGGGACACGACCTGCGCCGCTTCGCGCTCAAAAGGGGTGTACTGCGCCGACGTAATCAGCCCATCCTGCTCGAGCGCGTGCATCAGTTCCGCCACCTGTGGCAGGCGTTCACCCCCGGTCCGGTGAAACAGTTCCACGTTTCGAAACAGCTCGCCTGGCGTGCCTTCCGCGATGATACGGCCACCATCCATCATCAGAATGCGATCAGCGAATTCGGCCAGCTGCTCGACGGCGTGTTCGATCATGATGATGGTGGTGTTGTGCTGCTCGCGGAGGCGCTGCACGGCGTCGAAGACCTCTGCCTTTCCAACCGGATCGAGCTCGGAGGTCGGTTCGTCGAGGATGAGAAGCTCGGGCTTCAGCATGAGGGCGCCGGCAAGGGCGACCCGCTGCTTCTGCCCGCCCGAGAGGTTGAACGTTTCGCCACCTTCCATGCCGTCCAGGCGGACCAGACGAAGTAGCGCCGGGATATCAGCCCGGATCCGTGCTGGCGGCCACTCGTAGTTCTCCGGACCGAAGGCCAGATCTTCTGCCACTGTCAGGCCGATGATCTGGGCTTCCGGGTCCTGGAAGACCAGCCCGACTCTTTCACCCGTGACGGCCGGTTTGACCTGGCGTGTATGCAGCCCGCACACGGTCACATGGCCTGCCATCGTCCCCGCCACCGAATGGGGGATCAAACCGCGCATGCAGAGAGCCAGGGTGGTCTTACCCGATCCGGATGGACCCGTGATGCCCAGGAACTCCCCGCGGCGGACCGTGAACGACACGCCTTTGAGCGCGTCCTCCTGTCCCGTCGGATACCTGAAGCTGAGGTTAGTGATGGAAAGAATATCCGAATCGGACCCGAATGACGGCCCGGCACTGGTGTCCGTGTCGGCGGACGGAACCCGGTCGCGCCAGTACAAACCTCGCGCCTTCACGACGGGATAAAGGATCGCGATCAGGA
>JACDDJ010000473.1 GCA_013817065.1 Acidobacteriota bacterium | reverse complement strand
GCCGTCGGCGCCCCGGTCGTCACCGATATGGCGCACATCGCCGGACTGGTGGCGGCGAACATTCATCCAAGCCCGATCCCGCACTCGGACTTCGTCACCACCACGACGCACAAAACTTTACGTGGTCCGCGCGGCGGGATGGTGCTCTGCCGGTCGCAGTACGCGAAGGACCTCGATCGCACCGTGTTCCCGGGGATCCAGGGTGGTCCCCTTATGCACGTGATTGCCGCCAAGGCGGTGTGCTTCAGGGAGGCGCTCGAGCCAGGCTTCGCGACCTACCAGGCGCAGATCGTGACCAACGCTAAGCGACTGGCGGCGAACCTGTCCACCGCCGGGTTCCGTCTGGTCAGTGGCGGAACAGACAATCATCTGATGCTCGTCGACGTCTTTTCGAAGGGCCTGACCGGCAAGGTCGCCGAGGCGGCGCTCGGCAAGGCCGGCATCACGGTGAACAAGAACGCGATCCCATTCGACCAGAACCCGCCGATGGTTGCGAGCGGGATCCGGATCGGCACGCCCGCTGTCACGAGCCGCGGCATGCGTGAGCCCGAGATGGACGTCATGGCGGATCTCATCGCCCGCGCGCTTGCCGCCCCGGACGACGATGGGGTGCTTGCGGGGGTGCGTGCGGAAGTCGAGGCCCTGTGTCAGAAGTTCCCGCTGTATCCGGGATAGGCGCGAGCCGGGTGGAAGCCGCCGCGAGTGACGCTGGACCCGCCCTGAGCGCGGTCGTCGCCGAGATCTTTGCACCGGCTGGCCCAATCGCGACCGCCCTCCCCGGCTTCGAAGCCCGCCACGGCCAACTGGAAATGGCGGCGGCTGTGGCCTCGGTCTTCGAGGGTGGCGGCGTGCTGCTGGCGGAAGCAGGAACCGGCACCGGCAAGACGCTCGCCTACCTCGTCCCAGCCATCCTGTCGCGCCAGCGCGTCCTGATCTCCACCGGGACGAAGAATCTGCAGGAGCAGATCTTCTTCAAGGACATCCCGCTGCTGCGCGACACACTCGACGTGAAGTTCACCGCGACCTACATGAAGGGGCGAGGCAATTATCTCTGCCTGCACCGTTTCGACGAGTTTCGGGAAACCGGGATCCAGTCGCACGACGACAAGCATCACCTCCGTCTCATCGACGAGTGGCGACGGACAACTGAGACCGGTGATCGCTCCGAGATCGAGGATCTCCCGGAAGACCTGCCCTTCTGGAATGATATTTCGGCCAGCGCCGAGAACTGCATCGGGTCCGACTGCCCGCAGTTTCACGACTGCTTTGTGACGAAGATGCGCCAGCGCGCCGCCGAGGCGGACGTCGTTGTCGTCAATCACCACCTCCTTTGTGCCGATGCTGCGGTCCGACAAAGTTCGTTTGGTGAAGTGATCCCGTCGTGCAACTACGCGATCCTCGATGAAGCGCACCAGATCGAGGATGTCGCCACGCAGTACTTCGGCATCGCAGTCAGCAATTACCGGGTGGACGATCTCGCGCGGGACGCCGAGAAGGCTGTCTCGGCGCGGTTGATCAGCGACGCCGAGCGCGAGCACGAGATCAGGGCGGACGTCGACCGGCTCCGCGACCGCTCGCGCAACTTCTTCGGCGCGCTCCAGATGCTGCGCTTCGATCCCTCGGCCGGCTCCCTCGGGGGAACTGAGTCGCGGATCCGAGTGCGGCCGGCCCAGCTGGTCCGGGTCGCCGACGACGGTCTGGCGCTGGCGGGTGCGCTCGAAGCCCTCGAGTCTGATCTGGCGCTTGCGCCAGACGCGTCGGAGGATGTGCTCGCGCTCGCGCGGCGGGCCTCGGAAATGCGCGTGCAGGTGAACTTTCTGCTCCGCGCCGATGATCCGACCTACGTCTACTATCTCGAAGCGCGTGGACGCGGGACGTTTCTGCGCGCCGCGCCGATCGATGTCTCCGATATCGTCCGCGAGCTGCTGCTCGACCGGATGACCGCAACCGTCCTGACTTCCGCCACGTTGACGGTGGACAACTCGTTCGATTACGTCAAAGGACGGCTGGGCATTCGGCGCGCCTCGGAAGTGCGGCTCGCGTCAGAGTTCGACTATCAGAAGCAGACGATCCTCTACCTGCCGCCACGCATGCCGGATCCGCGGTCGCGGGAGTTCGCCACGGCCGCGGCGCGCGAGGTTGTCGAGATCGTCAAGCGCACCAATGGCCGCGCCTTCGTCCTGTTCACCAGCTACGCCAACCTCAGAGAAGTGCAGGCCGTGGTATCGGCCGAGCTCTCGTATCCAATACTGGTGCAAGGTGAAGCGCCGCGCTCCGCCCTGCTTCGCGAGTTCAAGGCAACCCCTAATGCGATCCTCCTCGCGACCTCGAGTTTCTGGCAAGGCGTCGATGTCGTCGGTGAGGCGCTGAGCTGCGTCATCATCGACAAGATCCCGTTCGCCTCTCCAGGTGATCCGATCACCGCGGCTCGGATCGAATCAATCAACGCTGAAGGCGGCTCGGCCTTTGGTGAGTACCAAATCCCCCTAGCTATCCTCACCCTCCAGCAGGGCCTTGGCCGGCTCATCCGCCATCGCCAGGACCGCGGTGTTCTCGCGATCCTCGATCCACGACTGCGGACGATGGGCTACGGACGCCGCATTCTGGCCTCGTTGCCGGCCGCGCCCGTCACCCACCGGCTGACCGACATCGAAAATTTCTTCGTGTAAACTAAAAGACCGTATCAGTCGTGTTCAGTGTTAGTTAGGGTTCCGCAGATGGAGGTCTCCATGTCAGTTCTTCGCATCAGCCGCGCCGCCGCGCTCGGCGCGCTCGTGCTTTCGCTGATCGCCTGGGCGACCCCGGCGTCAGCCCAGACCGGGCAGCTCAAGGGCAAGGTCGTGAACGCGCAGAACACGCCGATTCGTGACGCCAAGATCACCATGGTCGCGGTGGAAACCAACCGCAAGTACGAAACAAAATCAGACGGCCAGGGAAACTGGCGGCAGATCGGGCTCCCGCCCGGGCTCTACACGGTGACGGCGGAGAAGGACAAGCTGGTCCAGACCTTCGACGTGAAGCTCGGGATCGAGACCAAGGACGTCAACTTCTCGCTCGAGCCGGGATCCGGCAAGATGAGTGACGAGGCCGCGAAGAAGGAGGCCGAGCGGGTCGCGGCGTTGCAGGCGGCCTTTGCCGAGGGCGCAGCACTGACGAACGCCGACAAGCCCGACGAGGCGATCACCAAATTCAACGAGGTGCTGGCCACCTATCCGAAGTGCGCGGAGTGCTACAGCAACCTCGGGGCGATCTATTCGCGCAAGCAGGATTGGGCGAAGGCCGAGGAGTCTTACAAGCAGGCGATTCAGATCAGGCCCGACATGGTCGACCCGTACAACGGTCTCGCCAACGTCTACAACGCACAGAAGAAGTTCGCGGAGGCCCAGGCAATCAGCGCCGAGGGCGCGAAGCATGGGGCGGCTACGGCTGCCGGCGGGGCGGGGAATGCGGACGGCCTCTACAACCAGGGCGTGATCGCGTGGAATGGAAACGATTTCCCGAAGGCGCAGGAGCTGTTTCAGGCGGCGGTGAAGGCGAATGACAAGCACGCCGAAGCGCATTTCATGCTCGGGCAGGTCTACCTGAATACGGGCAAGCTGCCCGAAGCGGCAAAGGAGTTCGAGACCTACCTCAAGATTGCGCCGACCGGTCCGAACGCGGAAAAGGCGAAGACCAACTACGAGATGCTCAAGCAGTACATCAAGTAGCGCCGCCGGTGGCGCTCGAGCACATCGCGGAGAATCTCAGTACCGTCCGGGCACGCATGGACGCGGCTGCCGGCCGCGCCAACCGTGACCCTGGCGAGATCACTCTCATCGCGGTTTCGAAGACATTCGGCGCGGACTACGTCCGCGCCGCCTGGGCGGCCGGCCAGCAAGAGTTCGGCGAGAACAAGGTCCAGGAAGCCCTGCAGAAGATCGGCGAGACGGCCGGCACTCCCGTCAACTGGCACCTGATCGGCCACCTGCAGTCGAACAAGGCTCGGAAGGCCTGCGTTCCATTCGCCTGCATTCACACCGTCGATTCGCTCGATCTTTTACAGCGGCTCGACTCGGCAGCGGCAGCGGCCGGCACGACACCCGGCGTTCTCGTCCAGGTCGATCTGGCTGGCGAGGCCACCAAGTTCGGGGCGCCGAGCGATGCTGCCCGACTGGTCGTGGATGCCGCGCTCGCCTGCCGCGCGGTGCGGTTGCAAGGGCTCATGCTGCTGCCCCCCTGGAGCGACGATCCGGAACTCGCGCGGCCCTGGTTCAGGCAATTGCGTGACCTGCAGCAGGCCTGGATCGCTGAAGGAATCCCCGCGCCGGCGCTCCGTCACCTCTCGATGGGCATGAGCCACGACTTCGAAGCCGCCGTGGAAGAAGGCGCAACGATGGTCAGGGT
>JACDDJ010000472.1 GCA_013817065.1 Acidobacteriota bacterium | reverse complement strand
AAGGGTACCCGCGAGCCTGCCGTCGATCGCAAGGAACATGACCGTCTGGCCCTGCGCGCGAAGAGCGTTCGAAGAATCGATCAAGCCATTCGTCGAGAGGTCGATGGAATGCTCCTGCATCAGGAGCGGATTGCCGAGGAGGACGCGTCTTCCTTCAACCGTGCCCGTGACACCGCGGCCGGTTACGGACTCGAATTCGGTGGCCTTCGCTACCTCGACGCCACGGTCTCGTGCGCCGGCGAGGATCGCGGCAGCCAGTGGATGCTCACTCCCCTGCTCCAGTGCGGCGGCGTGACGCAGGACGTCCTGCTCAGTGAACGGCGCGACGACGCTGACATGCGCGAGCTTCGGTTTCCCTTCCGTCAGCGTCCCGGTCTTGTCGACGACCAGCGTGTCCACCTTCTCGAGGCGCTCGAGCGCTTCCGCATTCTTGATCAGCACCCCGGCGCCGGCGCCGCGGCCGGTGCCGACCATGATCGCCATCGGAGTGGCGAGGCCAAGGGCGCACGGGCACGCGATGATCAGGACGGCGACGGCACTCAGGAGCGCGAATGCCAGTTGCGGCTCCGGCCCCCACATCGCCCACGCGACAAACGACAGGATCGCGATCAGCACGACCGCCGGCACGAAGTAGCCGGCGATGACATCGGCCAGCCTTTGGATCGGCGCACGCGTCCGTTGCGCTTCACTCACCATCCGCACGATCTGCGCCAGCAGCGTGTCATTGCCGACGCGCTCGGCACGCATGATCAGGCTGCCAGTTCCGTTGATCGTTGCGCCGGTGACGCGGCTCCCGCTCTCCTTCTCGACCGGGATCGGCTCTCCACTCACCATCGACTCGTCCACGGAACTGCGGCCCTCGGTGACGACGCCGTCCACGGGGACCTTTTCACCGGGACGGACGCGGAGCAGATCGCCGACCTGCACGTGCGGCAGCGGAATATCCGATTCGACTCCGTCACGAATTACGCGCGCCGTCTTCGGCGCCATCCCGAGCAGCGAGCGAATCGCGAGGCTCGTCTGGCCTCGCGCGCGCAGCTCCATTACCTGGCCAAGCAGGACCAGGACAGTGATCACCGCGGCGGTGTCGAAATACGGCTCGACGACACCGTGGACGCGGAACCCTGCCGGGAACAATCCGGGGAACAGCGTGGCCGCAACACTGAAGGCGTATGCGGCGCCGACGCCGAGCGCAATCAGCGTGAACATGTTGGCGTGGCGGTTCACAATCGACGCCCAGCCGCGGACGAAAAACGGCCATCCTGCCCAGAGAACGACCGGCGTCGCGCACACCAGGCCGACCCAGTTGGAGATCCGCGGATCGATCCGGCCCCCGAGGCCCATCCCGAGGATCATGTCGCCCATCGCGAGCACGAACACCGGCAGCGTGAGCGCCGCAGCGATCCACATGCGACGGGTCATGTTGGCCAGCTCGGCGTTTGGCGGTTCCGCGAGCGTGACCGTCCGTGGCTCGAGCGCCATGCCACAGATCGGACAGGCCCCCGGCCCCACACGCACGATCTCGGGATGCATCGGGCACGTGTACTCGACCCGCGCAACCGGCAGCGTGGCGAGGTCGGGCTCGAGCGCCATGCCGCACTTCGGGCACGCGCCGGGGTGATCCTGGCGGATCTCCGGATCCATCGGACAGGTGTAGATCGTGCCTGCGGGCGCCGGCGGCTCGGGCGCTGCAGCAGTCTGCGCCGCGGGAGCGAGATACTTCTCAGGGTCCGCCTTGAACTTGGTCAGGCACCCGGGGTTGCAGAAGTAGTAGGTCGTGCCGTTGTGCTCGTGCTTGCCGGCGGCCGTGGCGGGGTTAATGGTCATCCCGCAGACCGGGTCCAGCACGGACCCGGCTGCCGGTGCCGGCGCGGGGCTCGAGCAGCACGACGGCTGGCTGGTAGCGGGTTCGAGTTCGATCTTCATCTGCGTCTCTCCATGCGACTCTTTCAGTATCCAGTATGGGAACGCAGACCCTCGCCAGTCATTACAGTTACCATCTACCCTCGTCAGCGCTACGTTTTCCCGCGCCGACGGATCGCACTCGAGACACGCGCGAGCTCTGTGACGATGCGCTCGAATTCCTTGAGGTAGTCGTCGCGCTGCAGGAACGTGCGCCGGATCTTGAGCTCATCGAGGTCCGCCTCGACCAGGGATTTCCGCTGCAGGAGTGCAAGGAGTGCCTCGTCGGTAGGAGCAGCGCCCGGCAGGTTCTCGTCGAGATAGGTGTGCGTCGCCAGGCTGCCGTCGGTGCCCTGTTCCGAGGCACTCCGGCCCACCCCGTCCCCGTTGTCGTCGAGCAAGGCGCGTTCAGTGGAAAGCTGCCCGCGCTGCTGGTAGTGGCGCTTGACGGCGGCGCTGGCGGACGCGAATCCCTCCCAAATGGAGATGCGCCCATTCTTATCGAGATCACCCCCTTCATCCGCAAACGCTCGCACGAAGTACTCGGGAAAGACGGTGTCAAAGCGTTGGGCGACTGCGTCGGTCGCGGTGATGACGATCCGGCGCGGGCCGCTCAAACGCTCGATGAAGGGGAAACTTCCAGCCGTCGTGTTCACGACCGCGACCTGGCCAGGCAGCGGCTGGAGCAGCGACGCCCATTCCGTGGATTCCATGTCGGGGCCGACGAGGTTGAACTTGGCCGCCTCACCATCGGATGTGCCGTGGCCGACGAGCAGAATCAGCAGCAGGTCGTCCCTCGTCATCCGCGCGCGCACTGATCCGATCGCCCTGCGCACGTTCACCGCCGTCGCTGCCTCCGGCGCCTGTTCGGTGTCGGAGAGCACGGTCACATGCGTCGGATCGAACTTCATCCGGTCGGTCAGGGTCTTTACCAACGCACCGGTCCACGCCGCGTACTGCTCGACGTACTCGTCCCCACCGCTCGCGCCAGACACGATCAGTGCGAAGCGCTGCTGTGCGGCGGCCGGCGTACTTGCCGTTACCAGACAGAGGACACCGGTCAGGATGGCGCACTTCACCGCAGTCCCCACTTCCGTCGCAGCAGCCACTCGGCCGCGAGCAGGCCGATGATGAATACCAACGACCAGGCGCCGTGCCAGATGTCTCGCCGTGCCGCGAGCGACGCGGCCGGAGCGGCGCTCTGCAGCGCCGCGATGGTGCGCCCGACGTCTCCCGCGTCAACCACGTGCCCGCCGGTCTGCGCGGCAAGTCGTTCGAGCAGTGCGGCGTTCAGCCGCGGCTGCGCCATCTCCAGGTCCGCACCGCCGACGAGCAACGTCGACGAGGCCGTGCCGATCTCCGTGCGGCCTTTCCGAGCGGCGACGCTGACCCGGTACAGTCCAGGCTGTTCGGGGGTGAAGGTCGCAGCGAAGAGCGATGCGCCCGTCTCACCCGCTTCAACAGCGGCACGCGCCTCGACCATGCGTCCATCCGGTCCTGACAGGCGAACATCGACGTCCGCATCGGGGATGACGTTGAAACTCGGGTCCCTCACGGCTGTCCGGATGACGACGCTCTCTCCGGCCCCGGCTGCGGCCGCGGGGAATACGGCAACAGGGTCGGTCGCGCCGAGTGAGAGCCAGCGGACGGACTGCCGCCAGAACGTGTCGTAGGACCTGTCGGTCGACGGCAACATCATCCGCCACCGCCACGAGGCTTCGCCCGTGAACACCATCGACCGTCCCTCGCCAAATCGCTGGACGGCAATGAGCGGGCGCGATGCACCCGCCGCGCTCGTCGTCGCCAGCACACTGGCGCCAGCGCGGGCCATCCCGAGGGAGGCCGCCGCGGCGAGCGCCGGCAGTCCGTCCCAGCGCTTGCGTGTGTCGTCCTCGGTCAGTCCAAGCCGCGTGATCGGATGTTGCCGACCGGCATCGGTCAGAGCGACGCGATAGGCGCCGCGGGTTCCGGACGAGGACGTCGATGAATCGACGCGGCGCGACAATTCCACCGGCAAGGCATCCTCGACCGCCGTTCCGCCGAGGCCGCGGTTGAGGAAGGATTGCGCGCCGAGGACGAGCAGGCCCCCGCCGCGGCGCGACACGAAGTCGCGGGTCGCGTCGAGCTGCGCGGCCGACAGTTGCTCGCTCGTGACATTGGCGAGCACGATCGCATCGTAGGTGAACAGCGTCGCTGCATCAGCCGGATAGCCGTCCGCGAGTGCCGCACCGCGCCCGCGCATCGCCTGCACGTAATAGGTGTCCGCTCCCTGCTCGTTCTTCCCTTTGCGAACGACGGAGTCGACCGCGATCCCGCGGTCACCAGACAGGCCCCGCTTGAGGAAGCTGTGCTCGAACCCCGGCGCGCCCTCCACCAACAACACGCGCCTGGTGCGGGACGAGGGCTGAACCAGGACGCTGCGGCTGTTGTTCTCCGGTACCAGCTCCTCGGACGCTGCGGGGATCTCCACGGTGTAGACGGT
>JACDDJ010000471.1 GCA_013817065.1 Acidobacteriota bacterium | reverse complement strand
AGCGCGGCTTCCGCCACCGGCGCAAGGGCGTTCTGCCTGACGGCGACATACGATCCGCCGGCTGCGGCCGTGATGGACCCGGCAACGAGCAACGCGGCGGTTAAAGGTCGGGACATGGGCTAACTCCTGAGATATCTCCAGTCGCAATTGGCGTGCCCCGGATATCGTGCGCAAATGGCTCTACATCCAGCCCGCGAATCCCGTCTCGGGGACACCGGTTGTCCTCCGGCAGGGACTCGTTCCGTGAGCGCTCAGTCAGGTTCGGTAGAATACGGGACGCGTCGCCGGCACTATCGTTGCACCCCGGTCGTCCGTTGAGAGAGGATCACGATATGCGCAGCACCCTCCTGATGTTCGTCGCCCTGCTTACCGCTCCGACCCATCTGATGGCGCAGCAGACGGTGACTACCCGAGACATCGTCGAGCTCAGCAAGGCGGGGCTGGGTGAGGAAGTGCTGCTCGCCCTCATCGAAGTCCACCGGCCGGTATTTCCTGTCGACCCCGTCACTTTGAAGAATCTCAAGGATGCGGGCGTCGCTGCGAATGTCATCGTCGCGATGATCCGGAGCGGCCGTGAGCTTCCGCCCGTCGCGGTGAATGTCGAGGAAACAACGCCTGCACCGGCGGCGGCGCCGCAGGTCGTCTATGTCGAATCGGCCCAGCACGAGCACTCGCCACCGCGCGTCCAGTACGAAGAGCGGGTGCGTGAAGTTGCCGTCCCCATTTACGTGTCGGTCCCCTCACACTATTCCCGACCGATAGTTCACCCCGAACCGACGCCGGCGGAGCCGGTCTACTGGGGTTTCGGCGGAAAGCGACGTCCGGACACGTGGAAGGAAGCGGCCGACGTCCAGAAGGACGCGAAAGTTCCGCGACAGCCGCAGAGAAAGTAACTATCGAACGATCGCGTCAATCCGCGCTGCCGTCCTTTGGCGTGCTCCCTCCAGAGATCTGCTTTTTGACATCCAGGCCGACCTTGATTGCGGCCGGAAGTAGGACAGCCGTGCCGATCAGGAGGTCGCTGGGACGGACGCTGCGGTCCTCGTTCGTCCTGCCCGATTCGATGTCGCAGTTCACGCCCGCGGGGAACGGCTGGATCGGGATTGCGCCCTTCGCCTTCTGCTCCTCGTAGCGGCGCTCGGCCGCTGGGCCGATCTTCTTCTTTTCTCCTGGTACCTTCTCGCCGACATCCTTGCCGTAAGGAGATGCGTGCTCGATCTCGGAGTTCAACTCGGCACCGACGAGGATCGCGATGCCGGATAGGTAGAACCAGAGCATCAGCACCATCACGCCGCCGATCAACCCGTACGTTTCGGTGTAGTTCCCGAAATTGGAGATGTAATACTTGAAGCCGAGAGAGATCCCCAGCCACAGCGTGGTCGCGAGGATCGAGCCGGGCGTCAGCCACACCCAGTCCTGTTCCGCGTCTGGTGCGAAGTAATAAAGGAACGCAAGAGCCGTCGCGACCAGGACAAACACCAGCGGCCACTGCGCGATCTTCCACGTCCATTCGAATGCGGCACCGAGGCCCGCCCGGTCGGCGACCTGTTCGGCGATCCACGGTCCGCCGATGACAAGCGTCATCGACACCAGCACGAATACGGCAAGGCCGAGCGTCAGGCCGATCGCGACGAGCCGCACCTTCCACCACGGACGGCCCTCAGTGATGTCGTACGCCGCATTCAGCGTGCTGCACATCGAGACGACGGCGCCGGAGCTGCTCCACAACGTGAAGATAAACGCCAGGGTCAGCAGTCCACCGGCGTTGTCGTTAGCGATTTTCTGAAGCTGCCCGCTGACGATTTCGACGACGTCGCCTGGCGCCACCCGCGCCAGGTTCGTCGTCAGCCCTTTCATGAGATTGTCGACGGGGAAGAAGCTGGCGATGGAGATGAGCGCCAGCAGAGCCGGGAACAATGCGAAGAAAAAGTAGTAGGCCTGCTGAGCCGCCAGGTTCAGCACGTCGTCGGCCAGCGTTTCGTTGTACGTCCGTTTGAGTAGCTCTCCCCAACCAATGGGAATTTTGAAGCGCGACAGCATACTCCCCCGGATAGCAATGGACGTTCCACCGTGGTATAACGCGGCGTTTCCCTGCTGTTTTTTGGAGGATCTATGAGTCGCCACATGCGAAGTCCGTTCGTGCGCTTCGCCTTTGTTTCCGCACTGCTTGCTGCCGTCGCGCCGGGGTCGCGTCCGGCTGCGCAGACCCGTCCTGCCGCCTCGAAACAGAAGATCGACGAAGCCTATACCGCAAAAATCAAGGAGCACCTGCAGGATCCGCGAATCTCGACCGAGCTCGTGGATCACCTGCCGGCGTCCGACACGGTGCCGACGCCGCTCGAGGTTCTTGGGAAAATCGTCGGCCAGCCCGGCGAGCTGACGTACTCGAAGGACATCTATCGCTACTACGAGGCGATCGACAAGGCCTCGGACCGGATCGCGATGTGGAACATCGGCAAGACCGAAGAGGGGCGCGACATGGTCGTGCTCGCGGTTGCCGACGAAGCCACCATCAAGCAGATCGACAAGTACAAGGGGATGATCGCCTCGCTCACGGATCCGCGGAAGACCACCGAGGAGCAGGCGCAGCAGTTGATCAGGACCGCCAAGCCGATCTACTGGCTGACGAGCGGCATGCACTCGACCGAGAACGGCGGTCCGGAGATGCTGATCGAGCTGCCGTATCGTCTCGCCGTCAGCGAGATGCCCTTCATCCAGCAGATCCGCAACAACGTGATCACGATCATCACGCCGGTGATCGAAGTGGACGGCCGCGAGAAGCAGGTCGACACCTACTACTTCAACAAGAAGCGCGCCCAGGGTGATGCGCGGCTTGGGTTGATGTATTGGGGCAAGTACGTTGCCCATGACAACAACCGTGACGGCATGGGGCAGTTCCTCGCGCTGACGAAGAACGTGACGAAGACGTTCCTCGACTGGAAGCCGACCGTGATGCACGACCTGCACGAGCAGTCGACCTACCTCTACGCGTCGACCGGCACCGGTCCTTACAACGAGCAGATCGATCCGATCACGATCGACGAGTGGTGGCTGATTGCGAAGACCGAGGTCATGGAGATGACCAAGCGCGGCGTCCCCGGCGTGTGGACCTACGGGTTCTACGACGGCTGGGTGCCGAACTACATGTTCTTCATCGCCCACGCGCACAACTCGATCGGCCGCTTCTACGAGGTCATGGGCTATGGGCCTGAGAACCGCACCGTCCAGGCGGGCGCGACGACGACCAGCCGGGAGTGGTTCCGCCCGAATCCGCCGCTGCCGACGATCCAGTGGGGGCCGCGCAACAACACCAACATCCAGCAGTCGGGCGTGCTGATCGCGCTCAATCACGTCGCCAAGAACAAGGAGACGTATCTCGAGAACTACTGGATCAAGAACAAGAACGCCGTCGACAAGGGGAAAAACGGCCCGACCTACGGATGGGTGATCCCGGCGACGCAGAAGCGCAAGGCTGATGCAGCGCAGGCGGTGAACGACTTGCGGGTGCAGGGGCTCGAGGTGCACACCGCGTCGGCCGCGTTCAAGTTCGGCGACGTGGACGTGAAGGCCGGTGACTACGTCATCCGCGGCGACCAGCCGTATCGCACCATTGCCGATATGTACTTCGCCGTCCAGAACTACGCGCCGAACAATCCGCGTCCCTACGACGACACTGGCTGGACCTTCCAGCACATGCGCAACCTGGTCATCAAGCCGGTCGCCGATAAGGGGCTGCTGACGCAGCAGATGGCCATGATCACAAAGGATGCGGTTGCGCCTGGCGGCATTGAGGGCACCGGACCGGTGGTGATCGTCGAGCACACCACGGACAACAACCTGGTGTCGTTCCGCTTCAAGCACAAGGACGTCAAGATGGCGGCGGCGCAGGCGGACTTCGAAGCGGGCGGCCGGAAGTTCCGCGCCGGCTCGTTCATCATCGCGGGTGCGGACCGCGCCGTTCTCGAGCCGTCGCTCGAGGCGCTCGGGCTTTCCGGCGTTGCCGTGGCGGCCGCACCGACGGTTGCGACCCACGACCTTGATGTGCCCCGCATCGGCTACGTCCACAGCTGGTCGAACACGCAGAACGAAGGATGGGTGCGTGCGGCGTTCGACACCTACGGCGTCCCCTACACCTACTTCGGCGACATCAAGCTGCGCGAAGGCAACCTGCGCGCGAAGTACGACGTGATCGTGTATCCCCATGTCGGCGGCAACGCCGAGTCGCAGGTCAACGGGATCCCGAAGACCGGCGGGGCGCCGCTGCCGTACAAGAAGACCGAGGCGACGCCGAACCTCGGTGCGCTCGAGGAGAGCGATGACATCCGCGGCGGCATGGGCTGGGATGGATTGATGGAGCTGCACAAGTTCGTCCAGCAGGGCGGTACGCTGATCACCGAGGG
>JACDDJ010000470.1 GCA_013817065.1 Acidobacteriota bacterium | reverse complement strand
GAGCGACCCCGCCATCTGCCAGATCTGGGGCCGGATCGACTACCCCGGCGATGGCGACGATCTCGCGGCCGGACCCGCCCTCGCCGCTGGCGTCGCCGTCGCCGGCCACCGCAGCATTTTCCGTGTCGAACTCTCGCTCGACGACGGCGCGACGTGGACTGCCGCTCAACTGGAACCAGCGCTCAACGAGCCCTTCACCTGGGTTCGCTGGGCCCTCCCGTTCGACGCGCAACCCGGCGAGCACACGATGACGCTGCGCGCCACCGATAGCGAAGGCACTGTCATGGACGAACGTCGCCGCCCGCCGCTCCCTGATGGAGCCACCGGCTGGCCAACGCGCACGTTCAATGTGGACTCGTAAGGGCCGAGGTACGAGAGCCGAAAAAGAGCCGGATTCGGCCCTACGCCAGATGGCTGAATTGGAACTGACCGCTCAGCCAGCCGGCGAATCCGGCGGTGGCTCGGTCGAGGAGAGCGGCATCGTCCGGGTCGCCGGTCACCATGCGGCTCAGCAGGACGGTCAATGCTTCGCGTGGCCACTGGTAACTCGCGCGCCGCACCTCGACGTACCGACAGATGGCGAGATCGAAGCGTAGCTCAGCCAGCACCCATTCGCCGGCTGTACCATCGAGCAAGAAGAGTTGATGGTGGTGTTGGAAGACGAACGGATTCTGGACGAACGACCGGGTTCTCGTGGCGAGCGGACCGCTGTCGCCTGAGGGCGGCGCCACAGTCTCAGGTGCGAGGCCATCCTCGTCACCCGCGCGGCTTGGCGCCGCACCGGCGGGGTGGCCTGTCTGTCGCTGCTCCTCCGACGGTGGATGCGCCATAGTGCCCCGCCTTCCCGACTCGGTCATCACGCTGCCGCGGCGGACAAACGGCCCCAACGAGGCACATTTTCAGCGGCCGTCGCGCGGAACGAGCACGCAAGTGACTGTTTGTCCAGCGTAGCATCGCCGGAAGCCTCCGCGCAAGGCGCCCGTCGTGGAGAAGGATGCGCCTTTCTGGACGTGCTCAGCGGGCTGTGATCGATCTCCACACGGTTTCAGGCCAATAATGGGCTCAGCCCCCTACTTCATGCAGGAGCTGATCTGGGTGCCAGATACGCTCAGCCAGGGCGCAGTAGAGATCCTGGCGCATCTCAATCTCCTCCGAGTAGAACTGCTCGTGCGCGCGGAAGGGCAGGCCGCTTCGCTTCGCAAACTCTACAAATCCGGGATTGCGCTCATAGCACTGCGGATGAAGTGAGCGAGCAAGCAGATTTTGCGATAGGTAGTGCGGCTGTTTTTGCTCGTAAGGGAGATCGCCGAAGCTTGCGTTGAAGCTCTTGGGAAGCAGCAGCAATCCACCGAGCCGATTGCGTCGGTCTCGGAACATGTTGGGGTCGCTGAACTCATCCAGGTGCTGCTCGGGCTTGTCCGCCCAGATATGCTCCACTTCAAAGCGTTGGCCGGACACCTCGTTCACGTATTTGAGGTAACTGGACGGCTCTCCTGACTCCTGATCTACGTAATCGGTCAGACGGGCGAGGATCAGGTGCAGCGGCGAGCGGTTTTGCGAGTGCAAGCCGAGCCAGCTCACCGGTGCAAGACCATTTTCTTCCTGAGCCGCTTCGGCTTCGTAGAGCTCGCGCAGCTTGTGTGCGAGTCCCTCCGCGCTCAGCCCGCGCAGCTGCCGTGTCGCCAGGAACATCCCGTAGTACATCGACGAGTACGTGTTGCGATGACCGGTGAGGACGCGTCGCGAGAGCAGAATGTCCAGATACATCGCGACCAAGCGCTGCTTCCGCAGGGTGTCGTCCTCGGAATCGCTCGGTGATAAAGGGGCCAGCAAGAGCATGTGCTGGAGCGTGAAGCCTTGCTTGGCGTTGTAGAGGACGTGTTCCAGGCCAGGGACGAGACCGCGCGACGCCTCCATCAGGCGCAGGTACTGGCGCGAGAAGAAGTCAAAGTCGTGCCGGATAAATGCGAAGAAGTCGTCACTCTCTCGCAGGATCAGACGATCTTGCCCTCGACTGTCGCTGTGGTCGCGTACCCAACGGTGGAACTCTGTGCCAATCCGGTCAAAGTCTCCCGGCTTTGCGTTCTTGTTGCGCTCGCGGATGGAGTACGCATACTGACCGCGCAGCCAAGCCTTAAAGAAATCGGATTCACCCTCCTTGCCAACGTTCTGCAGCCCTTGGACCCGCAACTTCCACTGGTCGTTAGC
This sequence comes from Acidobacteriota bacterium, assembly GCA_013817065.1. Lineage (GTDB taxonomy): Bacteria > Acidobacteriota > Vicinamibacteria > Vicinamibacterales > 2-12-FULL-66-21 > JACDCA01. The sequence goes on along the minus strand of JACDDJ010000470.1, from coordinate 2,208 downwards.
TTCGGTGCGTTTGTACGTGTCCTTGATGCTGGAGAGTAGAAATCCCTTCAGCATGTCCGTCGGGCTCAGGGAAAGCCCGCGATCGTTCATCGTCTCGAAGATCGTGTAGGCGTGATCATCGGAGAAGGCGGTAATTTCCACCAGATGGACGTTGTCGATCAGCCAATCGATGAAGAAGGGCAGCGCCTGGCTACTGACCTCGTCCGGAAAGAACTGTCCAATATCAGCGTAGCGGGCCAGGATGGTGCGCACGGAGTCCGGAGTATTGGAGTCATCCATGGACTGCTGATCAAAGAGTGCCAGCATCGCGGGTTCACACTCGTCAACGTCGATGTTAAATGACTTGGTGCCGTATTGCTCTGAATAGATCAGGTTATCGATGGCGACCTGACGCGGGGCATTTTCTTGTTGGTTTCGCAGGAAGAGCAGCAGCAGCGTCAAGCTGGTAAGCCGTTGCTGGCCGTCGACGATGTAGTTCGTGCTGTACTTCTTGCTGATGATTATGGAGCCCAGGAAGTAGCGTCCGTAGTCCTTGACCGCAATCGGTGAATGCTCCTTCCGATAATCTTCGAGAAATGTTTCGGTCAAGTCCTCCAGCAATTCTTGGATCTGCTTCGTTTCCCACTTGTACTCGCGCTGGTAGTAGTCGATTGCGTACTTCACGCTCATGAGTTGGCGGACTGTCTTGGCTTGTCCCTGGATTTCCTGCATGGAGAGCACTCCTTGATGACGGATCAGTAGGTGGATGGGATGACGCGTACGTGAATGCCGGTGTTGCTGGAAGGTTGACCATCACTTACTCATGAAAGTAGCGGGCCAGAAAGTCGGCCGGTCTGAGGATTGGGATGCCCCTGTAAATGCCGAGCTTGAGCAGGTGCGGGTCACCGGTGACGAGGCCATCGACCCTGCCCGCGGCGGCAGCGGCCAGGAAATGGTCGTCGTCCCGTTCGTCCTCGATCACCGCGGGCGTCTCGTCGGGCGTAATCAGCTCAGAGAACTCCCGGAAGGCATCGTCGAGCTCCGCGAGTTGGGTGTCGGTCAGTCGGTGCACGCGGCGATGGCGGGGATAGCGGAGCACGCGGCCGTATTCACTCAGGATCACCTCCGAGACGATCAGCTCGAAGGCGTCGGCTTCCCACAGATCGACGATCCGCGCCACGCGGCCGTGCGGGGTCAGGTAGCGACTGATAATGACGTTGGTGTCGAGGACGGCGCGCACGCCTACGGCTGTGAGCGGACGGCGCGCTTCGCCTCGTCGGTGAGCCGGATCGCCTCGTCCTCGCTCAGGTTGGCGCGCTCGGCGGTCTCCCGCATCTGCTGGAAGAAGCCTGCACGCCGGCGTTTCCACTGTGAATAGAGCGCGAAGGGGACCACGGCCGCCAGCGGCACGCCGTCTCGTTCGACCACATAGCGGTCGCCCTTGTCCGAGACCTGCCGCAGCAGATCACCGAAGAGTTGCGGGACATCTTGGGAGGAAACGGTCTTTTCCATCGCGTTGAGTCCCTGGGGGTAAGGGGCGATGCCGACATCTCTTCCACTGAATATCGTAGCAGTTTGGGACACCCAAGCCCAGGCGAGCGTCCCTCCCGGACCGCTGGACACCTACCGAGCGGCGCTTCGGCGACTATCGGCGCGGCAATCAGGCATCATCCGTCACTGGGACGCTCGCTTCGCCGGCCGGTCGGCCGTTCGCGGTGAGCGTGACCGAGTACGTACCCGCCGGCCAACCACCTTCGCCGGTCCAGGTCAAGTGGAACACCACCCATCCCCCTGTCGCCGCGTCGATGCGGACCTCTTGCACCGCGGGCTTGATCGGTGTGCCGTTGAGCGACCACGCTGCCACTACTACCGACCCGGCCGGGGCGTCGCGAACCGGCACGACCGCGTAGATCGTCCGCGTCGTGGACGGGAACTCCGCGACGGATTCGCGCGGCGCACCAGTTGCTGGGTCAATGCGACGAGCCCACACCACCTTACCGATCGTGACGGCCGCGTCGGGTGTCGCGTGCGGGGTGGCCACTGCCATCGCCGGCACCGGACTCGGCGAGGCGTTCCGTACCGGGGGCGTCGAGGCGTCGCCGTTGCATGCCCCGAGGAACAGACCAATCAGTCCGCATGTGATCACGCCGGTCGTGATTCGCCCGGGAACCAGCGGGTGCCTTTCACCGGTTGGACCGCCCCAACCCACACGCCAGCGGAGGCCCGCTC
>JACDDJ010000469.1 GCA_013817065.1 Acidobacteriota bacterium | reverse complement strand
TCTCGACGTCGCCGGTATCCAGGCGGGCGAGCACGTCGCCAGCGGCGACGCCCCTGCCTTCCTCAGCGCTCATCTCGAGCACCCGGCCGCCGGCCTCGGCGGCGACGCGGACCTCGGTGGCTTCGACGTAGCCCGACGCGCGCGGCGCATCGGCGGCAGGACCCTTACACGCCGCGCTCGAGAGGATCAGACCGGCGGCCACGCACAACGGCATCACGGCTTTCATGCGGACTTTCCTTCCAGGGTCAAAAGGGCTACGCGCTGGACGTGAGCGATGATCTGCTCGGTGGTGAGATCGGCGGCAAACGCGAGCTGCTGCGACGCACGGCGACGCATCGGCGCGGTTGCGAAGAACATCAGCAGCGGCCCGACGATCCCGAGCTGGATGAAGAGCGGATTGGCAGGTTTGAACCGCCGCGTCGCGACGCCCTCCTGCACGGCCGCGGCGACGTGGCCGAGGACCTTCGCGATAATTCCCAGGTTCTCTTTGTCGACGTGACCACCACCCTCCGCGATCTCGCGCAGCCAGATCGCCGGGAAGTGGGGGCGCGCCTCGGCCTCGCGGGCAATCGCCTCGACGAGCGCCTTGATCCGTTCGGCCGGATCCGACCGGGTTGCGGCCGCATCGCCAACGCGCCCCGCGACCGCCTGGAACATATCCTTGAGGACCTCTTGGTAGAGCCCAGCCTTGCTCTTGAAGTGGTAATAGAGCATGGCCTTGTTGACGCGCGCCGCCAGCGCGATCCGATCGACGTTCGCACCGGCAAAACCTCGCGCCGCAAACTCGGTTGCCGCGGCAGCAAAGAGCCGATCACGGGTGCCGAGACCAGCAAGACGTCGTTTCGAGCGAGTAGCGGTCTTCATGTCCAATTAACTAACTGGATAGTTAATATCACAACTCGGAGCTCGCGTCTGACGCAGGCGCTCGAGTGTCGCGAGCGTGCGGACGGCCGGGTGTGGGTGCGGCTGAGGCGTCGAGGTGCGGAATACTTCGCAGCGGGTGCCGTTTACGGCTCAAAGCAGCTTCGACAGTCGCGCGTATCCGGCGCGGCTCACCGGGAGACGCCGGCCGTCGCGGAGGATCGCGATGCGGCTGTCCTTCGCATAGAGTTCGACGCGCGCGATACGTTCGATGTTGAGCACGTACGACCGGTGCACCCTGACGAACCGGGTCGGGTCGAGCGTCGCCTCCACCGCCGCCATCGTCTGGTCCTTGAGGTAGTCCTTGCCGTCGGCCTTGTAACAGACGTAGTCGTCCTGCGCTTCGACGTAGTCGATCCGATCCACGGGGATGACGTGGACCTGCGACCCGTCGCGGATCAGGACGCGCTCCGCCGGCGCCTGCCGTGGCCGCGCGTCGGCCATGACGGCGTCGACCGGCACCGCCTCGGCCGCCTGGATCCGGGCCCGGGCCCGCGTCAGTGCTTCACTGAAGCGCGCCTCGTCAAAGGGCTTCAGCAGGTAATCGACGGCGTGGGCGTCGAAAGCCCGCAGGGCGTACTGGTCGAAGGCCGTGGTAAAGACGACGGGCACCGAACGCCCGAGCAGTTCGAGCACTTCGAAGCCGTCCAGCTTCGGCATCTGGATGTCGAGAAACATCAGGTCCGGCGAGAGGTCCGTCACCGCCTTCACGGCCTCGAAACCATTGCCGCATTCAGCGACGATCTCGACGCCGGGATGCGCCTTCAGATATTCACGGATGACGGTACGAGCGAGCGGCTCGTCGTCCACCACGACGACGCGGAACGAAGCTTCGTCAGCCATTGGTCTTGTCACCGTTCGGAACGTCGCGGGTTGCCGGCAGGACGATTTCGACACGCCACACGCGGTCCTGCTCTGCCCAGTTTACCGAGGCGCTCCGGCCATAGAGGGCCGCAAGGCGCGAGCGGACGTTGGCGAGCCCAAGGCCCGTGCCAGTCTTGCGCGGGCGATCGGCGTCGGTTGGGTTCTGAATCACGATCGTGAGCTGCACCGGTGAGCATGTCGCGGTGACGGTAATGCGGCCACCTTCGAGGACGTGCGCGACCCCGTGCGTGACCGCGTTCTCGACCACCGGCTGCAGCAGCAGTGGCGGCACGAGGCACGCGCCCGCATCACCGCCGTCGATCGCCACCTGCAGGCGTTCGCCGAGCCGGACGCGTTCGATCTCAAGGTACTTGTGGAGCAAGGCCAGCTCGCGCGACAGCGGGATGCGCTCGGCCGCGCCAAGCGACAGGCTTTCGCGGAGGAAGTCGCCGAGCAGAACGGTCATCCGGCGAGCCCCGGGCGGATCGGCGGCGGTCAATGCACTGATCGAGTGGAGACTGTTGAAGAGGAAGTGCGGATCGATCTGCGCTCGCAGGGAGCGGAGCTCTGCCTCCTTCGAGAGCACCTGCGCCTGTAATTCCCGCCGCTCGGCGGCGCGTGCGTGTTCGAAAGCGGACGCGATATAGCCGACGGCAATCGACAGCAGGTACAGCAGCACGCCGAAGCCGAAGATGATCGGCGCCACTTCTCCGAAGGGCGCACGGACGTCCCACCATCGCGACAACACGCTGTTCCAGGCGCGGGAGAGCAGGACCCAGGCGCCGCTGCTGAGAGCGGCCGCACCACACGCGGTTGCCAACAGCCGCGGCAGCCCGGAGGTCGCAATCGGGGTGCTGCGGGCGACGTACCACGCCGACAGGCAAACAAAGGCGTATGCGAGCGACAGCGGGAACGCGATCGCCGCGGCCGCGCTCGTGCTGAGTTCACCTTCGCCAGAGAGAAGAGCAGCGAGGAGGGCGCCGACGATGATCCACAGGGCGAGGTAGAGCGCGAGACGCTCTCCGCGCGCGAGCAGCGGGTGCACTAGTTCTTGACCTCGACACCACCCATTATCACGAGCCCGCGGACGACGAGGGTGTGGTTGCGGGCATCACCGGACGCGCGAGTGCTGTCCTCGAAGCCCCCGATGATCGGCGTCATCCTCCCGATCACATTCCAGCTCTCCGGCACCTTGATCTCGATGCCGCCCCACATCGCGAACACATCGATGACCGCTTCACCATGGATCTCGGCCTGGCGCAGATCGATCTCGCAGCCGCCCATGAATGCCGTCAACTCGCCGCCGCGGAACGCGCGCGAGCGGCTGCCGCGCTGCACACCACTGAGGATTGCGATCGCATTTACCACCGCATCGCTCGCCTCATTTCCGCGCAAACGCCGGCCGCGAAGGCTCTGCCACACGACCACACTGCCGGCCAAGACCAGCAGCAGCGGCCACAAGCTGATGATGCTGACGTCCACGAGGTCGAGCGTGTGCAACAGCATCCAGCCCCCGGCGAGGATAAACAGCACGCCTCCCAGGGAACTGCCGTGGCCGGACCGGGCCTGCCAGAGCTTGGCAGCACCGATGAGGATCAACCCGGTGGGCCAGTACGCGATGAAGCGCTCGGCCACGAGCATCTCGAGACTGTCGAGTGTGAAGACCACGCCGACGAGAATGATCAGCAGCCCGAACATCAGCTGCGGAGTAGTGCGCACGACGGGCGTGGGCGGTCCGGTATCCATAGCGTTCTCCATAAGTATCCAGCCCTATGCCGGTGAACTTATCCCGCCCGCCCTGGGTCACGGCGGGCATTCGGCGAACGCCCACGGGCTGCCGGTAAGTGGAGGAAATCAGGCCAGTTCGTGCCCGGCATGTAGTTCGCGGCTGCGGCACACTGTTGATCAGGCGATTCACCGGGAATGGAATCGCGGTTTTCGGATGCTCGCGAGTGCGGTCGCGAGCACGGCGGCGGCGAGCGGAACAAGATGGGCGACTGAGACTGAGCGCCCTGGGCAGCCAGGCAGCAGCGACTGCCTACTTCGGCGGCAGGCCCGCCTTCTTTCTGGCTTCGGCCAGCTGATTCATCGCGTCGAGCACTTCCCGGCGAGCCGCGTCTTTGGCTCGTTCGGTCTTTGCGGCAGCCAGTTTGTCGATCGCCTTCGAGAGTGCCCACTGCAACCCGATCGACGTGGCCGCGACCGTCAGCGCCTCTCCGCCGGTGAATACTCCCATCCCGCGGAACTCGTTCGGCGTCACCATGTTCAGAAACTCCTGGTGGGTCATCGGACCGGGGGTGGGCCCCACCAGGTATCCCTTGCCCAGGATGTCTTCGATGGTCGGCTTTTTCGCAATCACCTCGACCCGGAAGGTTGGGCGTCCCGCGGGCGTCTTGATCGCTGGCGGACGCGAGATCGCTTCCTGGATCCTGTCCAGCGAAACCGGCCAGCTGATGGTGTCGACCGGAGCCTGCGTTTCAGCCGTCTGCCCGGACGGCGGCGACGATGACCCCTGGGGTGCGGCTGGCGGCTGCACTGGAGCAAGCAGTGCGACCGAGATCGTCAGTGCCTGGAGGCTCATGAACACGGTACCCATTATGACGACACACCTGTCAGTATGGCCTCCAAGATCGGTGCCCACGAGTGGGACGTCGGC
>JACDDJ010000468.1 GCA_013817065.1 Acidobacteriota bacterium | reverse complement strand
ACGCACGGCGACGCCAGGATGATCCTGCGCGCCGACTACGACACCAACGCCTGGCCGCAAACGCCGCGCAACCGCGCCCTGCGCGAGATGCGCCGGGCCTTTGCGTTCCACGTGGCGGGCGACCAGCATCTGCCGGCGCTCGTGCACTACGGGATCGATGGCCATCGCGACGGCCCGATGGCGTTTGCCGGGCCGGCGGTCAACGTCGGCTACCCGCGCTGGTGGGAGCCGGCGACGGCGCCGTGGACCAGGCCGAAGAACGCGCACGACCTCACCGGCGATTTCACCGACAGCTTCGGCCACCCGTTGACGGTGCTGGCTGTGAAGAACGGGGCTGTCCAGCCGCGCCTCGGAGACGTGCGGCGGTTGATGGACGACAAGGCTTCGGGCCTCGGCGTGGTGCGCTTCAACAAGGCGAACCGCAGCATCACCATCGAGTGCTGGCCGTTCCTCGCCGACGTGACCATGAAGGGCACGCAGATGCCCGGCTGGCCGGTGACCATCGACATGCTCGACAACTATGCGCGCAAGCCCGCCGCGTACCTGCCGACGCTCCAGGTCAGCGGCGTGAAGAACCCTGTCGTCCAGATCGTGGACGAAGCGAACGGCGAGATCGTCTACACGCTGCGCATCGCGGGCCAGAGCTGGCGCCCGCACGTTTTCGCGCCCGGCAGATACACGGTCAGGATCAGCGAGCCCGAGACGCGGCGGGAGAGGATCGTGAAGGGCGTCGTCGCCGCCCGGGACCAGGCTGGGACGCTCGACGTGCGTGTCTGACGGAGCCCTTTCAGCGGACGCGCTGGCGCCACGCGTCGAGCCGCTTCGGTGATCGTCCGCCACGATCAGCACGATGTTGGGCCGTCCTTGGGTCTGTCCCGTCGTCGCCGTGGTCACGGGAGAGGCCCGCAGGGCGAGCCACGCCACGCCGGCGGCTGACAGCAGCCGCAGTCCACCGTCTTGCACTCGCATCATGTGTTCCTTCCGCGGGGCGGTCGGGGCATCATCTCGATCATCGCAGCGTCGGCTTGTCCCGGAAGACATCGCCGGTTTGCTTCATCCACGCTCCGAGCCTGGTTCGCAACTCGCGCTCGCTCCGGGCGAGCGCCGCGTCGCCGGCGAGATTGCGCGTCTCGTGCGGATCACCACGCAGATCGTACAGCTCGTCCTTCTTGTCCGAACGCTCCCAGAGGATCAGTTTGTGCGTGGGAGTGCGGATGAGCCGGTACGCGTACTCCCCGAACTGTGCGCTCTGGTTATCGGCGAACTCGGAAATCGCGAAATCAAGCCCATGTCGCCGGCGCTGCAGCGCCGGCGTGAGATCGCGGCCCGGCCACTCCGCGGGCGGCGTGACGCCGGCCCAGCGCAGGAACGTGGGCGGAAGATCGAGGCTCGAAACGGCCGCGTCAGTCCGGCCACTCCGCCTGGCGAGCCCCGGCGCGCGGACGATCAGCGGCACGCGCACTGAGCCCTCATACGGCAGGACTTTGCCGTTCCATCCACGGTCCCCCATCATGAAACCGTTGTCGCCGATAAATACGACGATCGTGTTGCGATCGAGGCGCCGTTCTTTCAGGGCGCGGAGCACCCGGCCTACCTGCTCGTCCATGAAGCTGATGGACTCGTAATACCGGTTCCACGTGGTCGAGATCGGCTCTCCCCGAAAGCCCGGCGGCAGGAGGTCCTCGCGGCTCTTGCCGGCGTAGAGCTTCTCGATATGCGGCGGGTTGGGGCCGAATGGAGCGTGCGGCGCCGTCAACGCGACCCACAGGAAGAACGGCTGGCGCACCGCCTCGTCGCTCTTCAGGAATCCAATCGCTTCGTCTGCGAACCGCTCCTGCGTGTATCCCTCGCCCGGCTTCAGCGCGCGCGATCGGCCGTGTGCGAGCGGAAGGTCCCGGTAGGCGCCGCCACCTCCTGGCAGCCAGGCGCGAACGTCTGCGAATCCCGAATCCCACGGCTCTGGAGTGAGGTGCCACTTCCCGGTGAACACCGTGTGATAGCCGGCTTTCTTGAGCAGTGCCGGCAGCAGCGGGAAGCGCGCGAAACCGTCCAACCGATCGACGTCCGGACGCCGGTGCTGGTTCGAGTACCAGCCGGTCCGGTGCGGCGGCAGCCCCGTCAGCAGCTGCGCGCGGCCGGGTGAGCACTGCGGCACGTGCATCGTAGCCTGGAAAAAGTGCACGCCCTCTCGCGCCAGGCGATCGAGGTTTGGCGTCATCACCCGGGGATTCCCCGCCGCGCCGAGGCCATCCCATCGGTGATCGTCGGACATGATGAAGATGATGTTCGGAGGCGGCGCTGCGCTGGCCGCGCCGGCCGCTGCCGCAAGCGCGGCGCCGAGCAACCCGAGAATGACCGTTCTGCGCATCAGGTGGCCTCCTTCTTCCGGGTGACAGTAGACCACGATCGGCCTCATCCCCCTGATCATCGACCCCACCCGTTTTGAAGGGGTTCAGGAAGTGCCGTATAGTGTGCGCGCACGGAGGGCTCCAAATGACACGCTGTCACATTGTCATCGCCGCCTGGCTGGTCCTGGCGGCCGGGATGGGCACGGCGGGACCGAACGCACAAGCGGATCGAAAACCCAACATCCTCCTGATTGTCGGCGACGATATGGGGTACGCCGACATTGGCGTGCAGGGGGCGACCGACATCCGCACTCCCCATCTCGACGCGCTGGCGCAGCACGGCACGCGGTTCAGCAGCGGCTACGTGACCGGCCCCTATTGCAGTCCGACGCGCGCGGCGCTGCTGACGGGACGATACCAGCAGCGGTTCGGGCACGAGTTCAATTCCGGTCCGCCGGAAAATGCCCCCGCCACCTTCGGGTTGCCGCTCACGGAAAAGACGCTGGCCGACCGGCTCAAGGCCGCCGGCTACCGGACCGGGATGGTCGGCAAGTGGCACCTGGGATTCCGGCCTGAATTTCACCCGATGAAGCGCGGCTTCGACGAGTACTTCGGGTTCCTCGGCGGCGCGCACTCGTACCTGGATGCGCGTGCCGACAAGGCCAATCCGATCCTGCGCGGCACCGAGCCGGTGGACGAACCGGCATATCTGACCGACGCCTTCCGGCGTGAAGCGCTCGGATTCATCGACCGGCGTGCGGCAGGCACGGACCCGTGGTTTCTCTATCTCGCATTCAACGCCGTTCACGCGCCCATGCACGCCACGCCCAACTACCTCGATCGCTACAAGCACATCGCCGACGAGCGCCGTCGCAGCTACGCGGCAATGATGTCGGCGATGGACGATGCGATTGGCGCGGTCATGCAGAAACTGCGCGACCTGAAGATCGAAGAGCACACGCTGATTCTCTTCGTGAGCGACAACGGCGGTCCACCGGTCAACGCGTCGAACAACGGCCCGCTGCGCGGACACAAATCCTCTACGTGGGAAGGTGGCGTGCGTGTCCCCTTCCTGATGCAGTGGAAGGGTCAGGTGCCTGCGGGCAAGGTGTATGCCCAGCCGGTCATTCAGATGGACCTGCACGCCACCGCGCTGGCCGCCGCGGGCATTCACGATCAGCAGGCCTTCAAGCTCGATGGCGTCAATCTGGTACCGTACCTCAAGGATCAGAAAAAGGGACCGCCGCACGAGGCGCTGTACTGGCGCTTCGGCCCGCAGATGGCCATCCGGATGGGTGACTGGAAACTGGTCAAGGCGCGCGAACCGCGCGGGACTGCTGTCGAAGAATTCGAGAACCCCGGGACCGATGCGGATCTCGCCGGCGCGCAGCTGTTCAATCTGGCGACCGACATGGGCGAGAAGGTCAACCTCGCGCAGAAAGAACCGGCCAGGGTCAAGGCGCTCGAAACCGCGTGGAAAAAATGGCGCGCGACACTGGAAGAGCCCAGATGGCTTCCGGGCAAGCGCCGGGGCCCGAGGTGACGTCGTACCGCTGTCCGGTCATCCGCTGTGGCGTCGCGCTCGCCCTCCTGTGCCTGTCGTCGCTGCGTGCGGTGGCGCAGCCGGCACCGGCCGCCCGTCAGCCCAACATCGTCATCATCCTCGCCGACGATCTGGGCTACGGCGATCTGCGGAGTTACAACGCGGACTCCAGGATTCCGTCGCGGCATCTGGATCGGCTCGCCGCCGAAGGGATGCGCTTCACCGACGGACGAGATCGAAGAAGGGGGTGCTGAACGGCTACTCGCCGCTGCTGATCGAACCAGGACGATCGACGCTGGCTTCCCTGGTCAAACAGCGCGGCTATGCGACGGCCGCTATCGGCAAATGGCATCTGGGCCTTGGTACGGCCGAGCCGGCCGATTTCACCCGGCGCCTTGAGCCAGGCCCACAGCAGGTCGGCTTCGATTATTTCTTCGGCATTCCCGCCTCGCTGGACATGCCGCCGTACGTCTTTGTCGAGAACCGCGCCGCGACTGTTCCGCCGACCAGCACGATTGCAGCGAGCGAGATGCGGCGCAAGGGCGGCGATGGCTACTGG
>JACDDJ010000035.1:6031-14477 GCA_013817065.1 Acidobacteriota bacterium | reverse complement strand
ACCGTTGGCGATGCCGGGTTTCGCGTTCGACGTCGCCGTCCCGGGCAAGCAGATCGACGCGGGTTCGCTGGCCCTGTCGCCCGACGGCTCGCATCTCGCCTTTCGCATCCGCGCGACGGACGGCACGTCGGAGATCTGGGTACGGCGCTTCGGCGAGCCGGCGGCGCGGCCGGTTCAGGGCACGCGCGACGGCCGCGGCAGCAAGCCGTTCTGGTCGCCTGACGGCCGCTATCTCGGGTTCTTCGTCGGCAACGACGTCTGGCGGATTCCGGTCGACGGCTCGGCGGCGCAGCGAATCGCCACCGCGCCGAACCCGCCGAGAGGCGGCACCTGGGGCGCGGATGACGTGGTGCTGCTGGGAACGGAGGGAGGGCCGATCTACCGGATCGAAGCCGGCGGGGGGACGCCGCCGCGCGCGATCATGACCGTGGACACGGCCGCGGAGGACATGCACGTGTGGCCGGTCTTCCTGCCCGACGGAAAACAGTTCGTGTTCCTGGCCGACGCGTCCAGCGACGAGGGACACCGCATCCGCCTCGCGTCGGTCGAGCATGGCGACTCGAAGATCCTGCTGTCGGGCATCCGCTCGAGTCCGACCGTCGATCCGCGCGGCGCGCTGATGGTCGTCGCCCAGCGCAGTCAGCTCGTCTCGTACCCGTTCGATTTCAAGCGGGGCACGCTCGGGCGCGAGTCGCACCTGGTGGCCGACCGCGTCGCCGCCGTCGGCGACCGGCACGAGACCCCGACCACCATTGCGGCGCACGGCATCCTCGCGTACCAGACCGGCGCCACCGGCGCCGATCTCGTCCGGATCGCCCTCGACGACGGGCTCACGGCGGCCGTCGCCACCGCTGAGCGGTTCGCAAACCCGGCGATCGCGCCGAACGGACGTCACGTCGGGTTCGATGCCGTCCAGCCGGAGGGGGGCCGTCTGGTCTGGATCCACGACCTCCAGCGCGGCGTCCGCACGCTCGTCTCCGAGCGCGGCGTGAACGCGGACAGTCCGGTCTGGTCACCGAACGCTGACACGCTGTACTTCGCGGCGAGCACCGGAGGGCGCTGGCAGGTGTACCGCAAGGCGGTGACGGGCACCGCGTCGCCGGAATCGCTCGGCGCGCCGCCGGAGTCGATCGACGTCGGCCCGCTCGACTGCTCGCGCGACGGGACGTATCTGCTCGTGACATCGCTCTTCCGGGCGGGAAGGCGTGACCTGTATCTGCTGCCGCTCGACCGGCCGGATGCGCAGTGGAAGCAGTGGGCCGGCGACGCGACTCCTGACGGCGCGCGCTTTTCTCCGGACTCACGCTGGATCGCCTACACCAGCACGTCCTCGGGCCGCAGCGAGGTTTACGTGTCGGCGGTGGGAGACCCGTCGCATCGCGTGCAGATTTCATCCAGCGGCGGGACTGCCCCGGTGTGGAGCCCGAACGCGGACCGACTCTTCTACCGTTCGCTGTCGGACCAGTTGATGGCCGTGAGCGTGGATCGCTCCGGCGGCGCCCTCCAGACCGGCGCGCCGCAGACGCGTTTCGATCTTCACAGCGCCAGCGGCGCGAGCCAGCGCAACGTCTTCGACGTCACGCCCGACGGCAAGAGCATCCTCGTCGTCCGACGCATGTCGAGCGAGGACGTCACCATCCACGTCCGCACGGGCGTGCCTCGCGCCAGGTAGTCCGCCGCCAGCAATGACCGCGGTGACGCGCCCGGCCTACCGGCCGGTCAGCACGCCCTGCCGCACCACCAGATCCGAGTAGATCGCTCCGCCGCGGATCAGGATCGCCTGCTGCCCCCCGGGCCTGACGGCCGGCGTTCCGACCAGATCGCGCGGGAGTCGAAACGCGACGCGCCTCGTGGCCAGCAGCGGGCCGCTGTCGCTCACGTCCACGCTCCAGATCGCCGCAGCGTCGCGATAGAACAGCCGGGCCCCGGTCGAGCTCCACCCGATCGGATCACCGCTCTCTTCCGTGATCTGCACGACGGTCCTGGCATCCGTGAGCGAAGCGATGCGGGTCTGCATCGTGCCAGACGCATTGGTCGCATAGGCAAGCCATCGGCCGTCGGGCGACGGGCGCGGTGATTCCTCGGACGCCGGCGTGCTCAGGAGCGCGACAGGGGCCTGCCCGGGGACTTCGAGGTTCAGGGCAAAGATGTCGATATGCCCTCCGGATATGCGTCGAGCTCCACGGGAACAGGCTCGATGTGACCGCGCCCATCAGGCACCACACTCCAGATGCTGGTGCGCGGTGCGCCCGGCGCGAACGGGAAATGGGTGAACAGCAGTTGTCTGCCGTCCGCGCTCCACACCGGCTTGAACGTGTCGTACGCATAGGTGGCCTGGGTCAGCGCGCCGGTCGCCAGCGTCACCGTCCAGAGCGTCCGCCGGGCCCCCTCCCACCGACTGAGCGCCAGCGACTGTCCGTCAGGTGACGCCGCGAGCGCGACCCACGCCGCCTGGGGCAGCACGATCTCCCGCTCGCCGGCGGTTCGATCGAGGATCACGACCCGCCGGTCCGACCGCGGGTTGCCGCCCATGTAGAAGAGGTCCCCGTCTCTCGTCGCCATGGCCGGCGTCGAGCAATACGCCGCCACGTTCGGCGCGACGACACCGGCGTCTCCGGAGATCCTTCCGTTGGATGTGTCGAACGGCGCCGCGACAAGCGCCCACGCCTGTCCCTCTGCCCTCGAGCGCGGAATCTTGACGATCGGCTTCACGACCGGGATTCACGATCGCTATCACCTGCCTGCCGACGAGGCGCACGCGCTCGATCCGAAGAAGATGGAAGCGATCGGACGATAGGAAACATTAGAAGGGGCCTCCCCAAGTTGACGGAAGGCCCGTTCTCGGACCGAGCCCGCCCGCAGGGCCGATTAACGCTGACGATTGGGGGTCTTCCCCCGCCAGACCCGCCGATTATGGCACCAGCCGCGGCCCTGTCAGAACGCGCGGCGGTAGAGGTGACGTTTGTCGGCGAGCAGCTGCGCCCCTCGACGCCGCGTGAGCTCTTCACTCCGGCCGGATTGGGCGGCGACACGCGAAGCCTCGACCTCGATCCGAAGAGTCCCCGGCTGCAGTGACCGGCTTGACCCGCGGATCGCGTCGCAGGCGCAGCCGGCCTGGATTGGCCGGAAGTGCGATACCTTCCCAACTATGACCTTGGCTGCCGGCGCGAGGGTTGGTCCCTACGAGATCGTCGGTACTCTCGGGGCCGGCGGCATGGGGGTGGTCTACAAGGCGCGCGACATTCGCCTGGAGCGGGACGTCGCGCTCAAGTTCCTCCATGAATCGGATGAGGGAGCGGGTAGCCGATCTCGCTTGATGCGGGAGGCTCGCGCCGCGTCAGCGCTGAATCATCCCAACATTTGCGCCGTCTACGATGTCGGCGAACTGAACGGCGACGCCTACATCGCGATGGAATACGTCGAAGGCGGAAGCCTGGGGGCCGGCATCCCGGCCGGCGGTTACGACGCGGCCACCGTCATTCGCCGGGCGATCGAAACGGCGGACGCGCTTGCCCATGCGCACCGCCGCGGGATCATCCATCGCGATCTCAAGAGTGCCAACATCCTCTGTGACGCGGAGGGCCGCCTGAAGGTGCTCGACTTCGGCCTCGCTCACCGCTTGCCGAGCGAGGTCCTCGATCAGGTGACCAGATCGGTGAATTCGCTCGACGCACCAGGCGTGATCGCAGGCACGCTGGCGTGGATGGCGCCCGAGGTCCTGCGGGGCGCTCCCGCCGACGTCCGCAGCGATCTGTGGGCCGTCGGGGTCTTGATTCACGAGCTCTCGACCGGAACGCTCCCGTTTGGCGAAGGGTCGAGCTTCGAGATCGCATCGCGGATCCTCCACGACCCCGCGTCCCCCTTGCCCCCCGGGATGCCATCGGCGCTGCGGGAAGTGACCGCGAAGCTCCTCGAGAAAGATCCTGCGGCGCGATACCAGTCCGCAGCGGAATTACGGGCCGCATTGGAAGTCATCGAGCGAGGGACTCGCGCAGACAGCAGCGCGGCGCCGACACCGGTTTCGCCCGCCATCTCACCCGCTGGTCGCAGACGTGCCGCCATGCGGTGGACCGCCGCGCTCGCAACTCTTGCCATCGGACTCGCGGCTGGTGGCTGGTGGATGCTGCAATCGGGAGACGACTCCAGCCTGACCCTGTACGACCAGCGACTCGTGTCGACCGACGTGACGTCCCAGGCGTCGCCCTCCCTCTCGTTCGACGGCCGGACGGTCGCGTTTGTCGCGCCTGACGACAAGCAGGTCGCGCAGATCTGGATCCAGACGCTGGCACAGGAGGACGCGGTTCAGATCACCACCGGCAGCGTGGCCGCCTCCCGTCCGCGTTGGTTGAACAACGATCAGATCGTATTTGCGCGGCGTGGGGAAGGGATCTGGACGGTCGGGCGTCTCGGCGGCACACCCAGTCGACTTCTCGCCGCCGGCTCCAATCCCAATCTGTCCGCGGACGGTTCGCAGCTCGTGTACGAACACCAACACCGAATCTGGGTGGCCAGCGCGGATGGCTCGGGAGCACGGCTGCTCGAGCATGTGCCAGCGAAGTACTATTCGATTCCCGCAACTCCCGCCTTCTCACCGGACGGCGCAGCGTCGTCTACTTCAGACCGGAAGCAGGCCCGAACGGCGACTTCTGGATCGCCTCGGTCGACCCCAGTGAGCCGCCTCGCCAACTGACGACCGACCTGCGCGAAGGTGGCTTCCCGCTGTGGACCGGCGACGACATCATCATCTTGTCCTCGGCTCGCGCCGGCAGCCGGACGTTGTGGAAGATGCCTGCGGCAGGCGGAACGCCTGAGCCGCTCACTACCGGCGCCGGCGAAGACGACGAGCCTGAGCTGTCCCGCGATGGCAAGCGGCTGCTGTACAGCCACGTCCGGAATTCCTGGGAGATGATCGTCGGCACCCCCGACGGCGCCAGCGACCGGTCGCTGCTCGAAAAACGGACCGAGATGCTCTTCCCTCAGTTTGCACCTGACGGGACACGCATCACATTCTTCGGGCGCAACGACAGGCCGATCGCCATCTTCACGATCAATACCGATGGCACCGGCATCCGTGCGCTCACCGGCGGGACCGAGTCGAATGCCATGCCGCGCTGGTCTGCCGACGGCGCGTCGATCTATTTCTTCCAGCTCAGCCCGGAGCTGTCGTTCCGGCGGGTGCCCGCCGTCGGCGGGGCAAGTACCGCCGTCCTGCCGCTGAAGTGGGAGACACACAACTTCCCGTCGTTCGATCCGACGGGCCGGTTGATGGCCTACACGCTCAACCATCCGTCATCCGACAGCCAGACAGTGGTCCGCGACCTGACCAGCGATACGGAGCGCGTGATTCCTGGAGCGGCACTCAGATATCCCCGCTGGTCGCGCGACGGTCGGCGGCTCGCAGGATGGCTCGACGACGGGACGATTGCGCTCTGCGATGTCGCCGGATCGTCATGTCGCGGCGTGACCAGGGGATACTTGCCCGCGTGGTCAGCCGACGACTCCCGTCTTTACTTCCTGCGTGCGGCGCAGACAGAGCCTCGTGCCCTGCACGAACTCTGGTCGGTGCGGCCCGACGGCAGCGACCTGCTCCTGCACCGGCGGATCGGGGGGTTCCGGACGATCGACGTCTTCTTCGACGTCTCGCGGCAGAATGAGCTCGTCTGGGCTGCCTACCGGCCTGGCCGCCGCGAGCTCTGGGCGGCCACCGTTCGCTGACTGACGTCTCGCACGCGCAGAGCCGAGACGCGGGCCAGGTTGGTGAAGTCGCGGTCGTGGTGGAGAACTTCGAGGCCGTGCCTCAACGCACACGCGGCGATCAGACAATCGACGCCCGAACGAATAGTGAACCCGGCGCGGCGCGCCGAGCGATAGAGATCCGCCGCCTGCAGGAACACGTCTTCGCGGAGTGGCGATTCGACGATGGGTAGCGCACGCATGGCGGTGTGCGCGATCGCAAACGCGCGCTCGTCGCGAAATCCCTGCAACACCTCCTGCATCA
This sequence comes from Acidobacteriota bacterium, assembly GCA_013817065.1. Lineage (GTDB taxonomy): Bacteria > Acidobacteriota > Vicinamibacteria > Vicinamibacterales > 2-12-FULL-66-21 > JACDCA01. The sequence goes on along the minus strand of JACDDJ010000035.1, from coordinate 8,479 downwards.
CCGGCAGGCACGTCACCACGTCGTCGAAATCCACAACCTTGTCAAGCGCGAGCCCTGGCGATTTGCGTAACACTTCGACCCAGACGGAGGTGTCAACCAGGACCACGACGTTTGGTCCTGTAGACGGCGCGGTCCTCACGCACGGTGGAGAGATTCCCCTCCCACAAACCCGTTCCGGCGAGGTCCAGGATGCGCCTGGCCTTCGCCCGGCTGACGAGCTCGGTCAGCGCGCGTTCGACCGTGCGAGAGTAGGTACGCTCTCCGCTCAAGCGCGTTGCTTCCTCGAGCAAGTGCTCATCAAGCACCAGATTTGTACGTTTCATACGCATTCAGCGTAACAGACATGCAGAGATTCTCACAGATCGCTGTCAGGCCTGATTACGACAGCGGGACGGACTGGCCGGCTTCGACCCAGATGTATTCCCAGGCCGCGCCGCCGGCGAGGGCGAGGAGGGCGGCAACGATCCCGACGACCGGACTGAAGGTAGCGCCGAGCGTCAGCAGCATCACCACCGGCAGCACGCCGCCGCCGATGATGGCCCCGCCCCAGAACAGCCGCGAGTAGGCGCCTTTGAGGATCGTCCGCGTCGCGAGCTCGTGATGGCGCGTCGGGCTCGGTGAGAACACGTGCTCGAACACCAGGATGACCAGGTGTGCGATCACCGACATCGCCAGCGTGATTCCGAGGAACGCATCGATGCCCGGCGCGCCCCCGCTGAGCAGCAGGCTCGCGATCAAAAGTGAAGCGGATCCGGCGGCGGCAGACTGCGCGATCAGGTCGATGGCTGCGGACGGTCCCTGCCAGAGGTCACGGCCTAAACCCTGCGCGAACAGGAAGCCGGTGTAAGAGGTCGCGAGGATCGCGACGATGACGACCGGCGCCAGCATCCAGGAGATCGCCTGGTCCATGCCGAACCACGCGGCCGCAAGCCACGCCAGGCTCAGCGCACCATGGGCGGTGAGGAAGTAGGCGCCCCACACCATCCACGAGCGAAAGTTCGATCGCGTCAGGATGTAGTAGAAGCGCTCGGGTCTCTCGAGGTCGATGATCAGCACCACGGCGGTGAGGGTCACGAAGACGAGGGAGATTACCGGCGCCGCCATCGTGCTCACAGCGTCCCGGTATCCCATATACCAGAGCACCGCGGCAACCAGCATGGCGCCAGTCGAGATCGCCTTGAACAGCAGGTAGAGCACCATGTCGATGCCCCACGGCTGGCCATGCGGAATGTCGTAGTCGACTCGTGGATCGCCGGGGTTCTCGGGGTCCGGCATCGGTGCGCCGAGCGGTCGCAAGTGAACCTGGCCTTCCTTGTAGACCAGCGGACGGACAGAGGCCTCGGGCCGGATCACGCTCTCCTCTGCGCCGAGATAGAAAACCTTGGGACCGGTACCCTTCTCCGGCTTGCGGACCATGAAAGCTTCACGCTGGACGATCTGGGCGACCTCACTCCTCGGATCATCCAGGTCGCCGAAGATGCGGCACTCGGTCGGGCAGACGCTGACGCAGGACGGCAGCAGCTTGTTCTCGACCCGGTTCGCGCAGAAGTTGCACTTCTCAGCGGTGTGGGTGTTCGGATCGATGAAGATCTGATCGTACGGGCAGGCCTCCATGCAGGCGCGGCAGCCGATGCATGACGACGCGTTCAGATCGACGATCTCGTCGCGACGCTTGAAGAGTGCGTTGGTCGGGCAAATCCGGACGCAGGGCGCGTCTTCGCACTGATTACAGAGGACGGGGAAGAAGAACCGCTTGGTGTCGGGGAACGTTCCCTTCTCGACCGTCTTCACCCAGCACCGGTTCACGCCGACAGGAATCTGATGCTCGGCCTTGCACGCGATCGTGCACGCGTGACACCCGATGCACTTGCGCAGATCGATCGCGAAGCCGTAGTTGGGCACGAAGCGTGACTATATCGTACGGATAAACACCTTCATGGATGCGTCGCGAAGATCAGCGTCGATCAGGGGGAACGTCGACAGAACGTGTGCGAAGGCTGCAGCGTCGAGCTCGTAGAGCCGCGCCGCGGCGCCTTGCAGCTGCGCCATGGTCTGAACATCGGCAGGATCATCCGCAAGTCGCCGCGCGAGGGTCGCGATCAAGACGAACGCTGCCGACCCGCACGCTGGCTTCGGCACCGGTAGCCGCTCCACGATCGCGACGGTGACATGCGTCGTCACGCGCAGCCGAACCATGAAGTTGGCGACGAAGCTGTTGAAGATCCCGGCGAGAAACTGCTGGACGTCATCCGCCGGTGGATCCCTCAGGCAGAACAGCGTGTGCGTGGTGATGACGCCGGCCGGGAGGATCGTGGCGATCAAGGTGGCGCGGTTCGTTGATGACGCCACATCCCGATAGGCGAGGCGAGGACGTTCGAAGGGCCGCCGTCCGATCGACCGTTCCACGAGCGCCGGCTCGATGTGCCGCGTGATCCGGCTGGTGTCCAG
>JACDDJ010000035.1:0-6021 GCA_013817065.1 Acidobacteriota bacterium | reverse complement strand
GATGTGCTTTCCCTCGACGACAGGGAGGCCGCGGCCCGTCTGATTGAAGGAGTCGCGATCGTCCGACGCGTTGAGCTCGCGTCCGAACTGCAGGTTCCAGCCGGCCGGATCACCGCATGAACGGAAGCGGAATGCGATCCGAGCCGCAATCGCCGCGTCAGCCGGCGTCCGCAGCTCGGGAATCGCCACCTGTTCGCCGCTCAACTGCGCGATCAATCGTCTCGGGACGGGCACCGCGCACGGATCCTCACCAGTGTCTGGCAGTTCGTCGAACTCCGCCGCAGAACGGATGCCGCAGCGGAGCGGCAGGACGTCAGTTCGACCGGCTAGACCGGCCGCGTCCGGCTTCGTCAGCGTGACCAGGACGAACTTGACTGCCCGATGGATAGGGAAGAGGCCATCACGGTTCTCTACGACCACGAAACTATCCATCGCGGTCGCGTCCAGGATGTGACGACGGAGGGAGGCGCAGCCGTGATCGGTGGCAAAGCCTGAGGGCAAGACCAGGCCGAGTCGACCGCCCACACGAATGAGCGACAGCGCGCGCTCGACGAACATCTGGTAGAGATTGGCGTGCCCGGCGCCCTGCAGCCTGTAGATCCCGCTGCCGCGAGCAAACTTGGTCAGCCGCGAACCATCATTGGCTTTGACCTCGCGGGCCGCTGCGTTGCCATCATCTCCGCGCAGCATCTCCCACGGCGGGTTGCCGATGATCGCGTCGAAGCCGGGTCTGTGAAGCGGCTGTCCGTCGCGTCCGTGGAAGACATCGGTGAACTCGAGCTCCCAGTGGAAGAAGCGTTCCCGCGTCGCAGCGTTCTTACCGGCTTGCAGAACGTTCTGGATCGTCGGGCCGTTCAGGCCGCTGCCACGCCCCGCCGCCTCGTCGAGCAGCGCAACGAACGTGGTTCTTGGCAGGTTGCGCACTGCGTCGTCGAACCATCCAGCGCACCACAGGTCTGCCGCCGCCTTCCAGCGCGCGAGCGGGGCGCCGGACGCCTGGATCGCGGCGAAGAGCGCCTCCTTGGCGCGGACCTGTTCGATCGTGTCTTCGAGACCTTCTCTTAGCGTCAGCCTGGACGTGACGGCCTCGCCAACCGCGCTCTCGATTCCGAGTCCATCGAGCAGCGGCAACGGTGCATGAGAGATCCTTCCACCAGAGCGCCGGTGACGAACGTCCGCGATGCTGGCGCCCGCGAGGCTGTTCCCGGCTCTCAAGTTGTGATCGAAGAACGTCAACGGACGGTCGCCCGACATCGTCGTCAACCACAGCGAGAGCCGCGCCAGCTGGACGGCCATCGGATTGAGATCGACGCCATAGAGGCATCGCTGAGCGACGATGCGGCGGAAGCCGGCTCGGTCGGCGTCGGAGAGATCCGACTGAGAGACGGCACCGGTCCGGACGAGGGCCAGCTCGTACGCATTGGCCAGGTAGCGGCACGCGGCCACCAGGAAGGCCCCGCTGCCCATCGCCGGGTCCAGCACGCGCAGCGCCAGGATCTGATCCGGGGTCGCAGCGGACGTCAGAGGCGATAGCGTCCGCCGGACCAGGTACTCCGTGAGCGAACGCGGTGTGTAGAACGTCCCACTCGCCTTGCGACGTCCACCCCGAATCAGCGTCGGGGTGCCGGCCGATGGTGTCGACACTTCGTAGTCGAGCACACGCTCGTAGACGCCGCCCAGGTGCTCGACGCCGAGATCCGCGTAGGCGATCCGTTCGCGCCGGTCACCCGTCCTCCGCGTCGTCAAGGCGAGCAACGCGTTGCGGACGGCCGCTTCGTCGAGCGGCATCGACTCGGCAAGCGGGGCGAGAGCCGGTGAGAACAGGCGTCCGTTGAAGGGCGGCACGCGCAGGGACCCGGCGCGGCAGCCGCGATGCGCCAGCCGCGCGATCGCCTGGAGAGCCTCCCATACTCCGCGCGGCCGCGACAGCGTCTCCACGCCTGTTCGGAGCGAATCGATGGTGTAGCTCTCGCGGAATGTCGGGTGCCACACGGGAACGAGACCGCGTGCCTCTGCAAAGAGCAGGAACAACACTCGGTAGACGACAACGAGCGACTCGTCCAGCAGCGAGGTCTGGAGAAACGCACGCGCACGTCGTCCTCGTGCCGCCGCCGCGAAGGCACCGGTCAATTGCGTGAGGGCCTCCTGAACGCCCACTTGCAACGAGTCACGCACCGCCGTGCGGTGCCGTTCAGACATCGCGACCGCGTCCTGCAGCATCTGTGGCCCACCGAGAACGTTCATCGCGATCCTGAGCGTCGCCGGATCCGCCATCCCCAGGAGGTCGAATTCGACGAAGCGCCGGGAATGGGTTCGCGTGGCATCAAACACCCTGACGCTCGGGCCAGTGAAGCAGTAGCACCAGCGCAGCCCCGCGCCGATGCCGGTGCGTACGCTCTCACGCCAGAGGAGGCCGGGTTCCCGGCCGAAAGGGAAGGCGATGACCACGGCTGCCGGCGTCCCCTCCAGACGAAGGAGCCCACGGAAGGTCCGTCCATCCCCGCCGCCCGGCACGACGTCGAAACCGAGTGCGCGGCAGAACGAGAGGGCGATGCGATCGAAGACGAGTCTTGCCGACCATGTCGGCCCGGCTTCGCGCTGCAGTGTCGCGATCAGGCTTGCGATCTGCGCCTGCGTGGTGAGACTGCGCCGCTCGACTCTGGGCGACGGCATGGCTCTCACCGCATCGTGCGACAGCAGTGTTCCGCGCATCGCCGCGATCACGTTCGTAGGTCCCAGCCGAACCGCACCGCAACCACGCGGGATGTGGTGCGAAGGGCCTGTTCCGGCGAGAGGTCCGCAAGTCGATCGTCGGTCTCGAGCAGTGCCAGCGCAGTCGCCTTTCGGCGGGCGGCGAGGGTATTGGCTTCCCGCGCATCGAACAGCCCGACCTGCACGAGGCGTCTGGCGGCTGACGGCGAAGCGTCCACGATCGCATGTTCCCTGGCAGCAACGGCACGAACGATGTCGCGGTACCTGGCTGCCACCAGAGCGAGATGCTCCCGGCAACTGCGCTCGGCTCCGGCGCACACACGGGACGATTGAGAGGCGAGGAACTCCTCGGTGAGATGCGCAACCGCGGCGGAAAGGGGCGATGGACGTGTCGGCACCGACTCGACCAGCACCGGGACGAGTTGGCGGTGGACGGGTCGGCCGTCAACTCGGTCCAGGCCTACTTCCACGAGAACCAGCACGGATCCCCACCTGCCAGCCTTGCCGGTGGTAACGACGACACCTCCGGCAGAGTGGCGGGAAGATGCTGCCGGGTCTGCGTGCGCGAGTCTGCGCGCCGCATCCAGTTCGACGACCGCCGCTTCTGCCTCGGCGCGGAGGTTCAGCGTCTCGACGTCCGGCGGATCTACGCGCGCGTCCTCCACCGCCTCAACGCCGGCCATGACGGCACTCGCCACCGTTGACTCGGTCAGGGACGCCTTGCGCGCGGCCGATCCGCCGCGGGCCGCGGCTGTGCGGGCGCGCCTGAGCAGTGGCGCGAGCACCAGCCGCTCACACGTGTGCCGCGCCACCAGCATCACTTCATGCACCCGTCGCGACTGGCCGAGGCGATCCACGCGTCCGGTGCGCTGTTCGAGGCGCGCCGGCGTCCACGGCAACTCGAAGTGCACGACGAATCGGCAGCGCTCGTGCAGGTTCAGCCCTTCCGAAGCTGCGTCGGTCGCCAAAAGCACCCCACCGGACTTGTTGAATGTGCGTCGAACGGTGGCCCGTTCGCGCGGCGTCATACCACCGTGCAACAGCAGCAGCGGCCGGACGCGCGAGACGATGTCACCGAGCTGCACCAGCGTGTCCCGATACTCCGTGAAGATGATCATCGGCTCCGTCGTTCTCGTCAGCAGACGGCGAAGCAGCGCCACCTTGGACTCGGTGCGGGACGCCTTGTCGGCCACGGCGGCGATTTCCTCGAGGCACGAACGCTCGAGCGCCACATCCGAGAGCCCGCTGGCGCCGATGACGCTGTCGGGCAGCCCGTCGTCGAGCGGATCCTCATCGTGCAACGGCAGAAGGAGCTGTTGCTCCTCGGCACATGGCGTGGAACCGAGAAGCAGCAGCCGGCGCCGGACGGAGAGGCACAGGGAGGCCGCACTCGAGAGCGCCCGCTTGCGGAGGATGATCGCGGCGAGCCGGGCCCGTGTGTCCGCCCGGGTGCCCGCTTCGCGCCAGACCAGGTGCGTGTAGCGCTCGAGCAGACGGTGCATGCGCCGCTCGACCGCGGATAGCCGGACTGGCAGGAAAACCGACTTCCTCCGCGCGGTGAGTTCAGCGTCCGTCCGGCTGCGGCGGAACTGCGTCAGCGGTCGGCTGCCGGCGCCGCCTCCAAGATTCGTGATCGCGTTGAAGTGAAGAGGCTCGGCGTCAGGAGGTGTGGCGGTGAGCAGCACGATCCGCCGTGACGTCCGAGCGACGGCGTCGGCAGCCGCGAGGCGTGCTGTCGCGAGTCCTGCACCGTGCACTTCATCGACGACGGCAATGTCCCAGGAGACATCCTCCAGGGCGCGGAGCACCTCAGGTCGCTTCACCAGGTCGAGAGACGCGATGTAGATACCTGGCAGGGACCACGGATTGACGTCTGGCGGAAGGTCGCGCGTCTGCGCCGCCAGCCACTGCGCATCGGCCACCGTGGCCTGCAATGCGAACCGCCGACGCAGCTCCTCCTGCCACTGGTCGCGAACACCCGCTGGTGTGAGGACCAGCGCGCGGCACGCATCGATGTCGGAGGCCAGTTGCTGCAGGATGACGCCGGTCTGAATCGTCTTCCCGAGGCCGACTTCGTCCGCGATCAGGAGTCTGAGGCGTGCATGTCGCAGCATCGCGAGCGCAGGTTCGAGTTGGAAGGGCAGCAGGCGAATGTCCGCGGTTGCCGCTGTGGAGAGACTGCCGAACGGTTCCGCAGCGCGAATCATCAGACTCACTCGCCTCAGCCATCGTCGGCGGCTGACGACTGAGACTCCGGATGCGCTGGGCGGCGGTCTCAATCGGTCGAACGGCGTGAGCAGCGTGCGCGCATCTCCGAGATTGGTGCGGCCACAGCCCGAGACTCGGACCGCCCGGCAGTCTGCATAGGTAGTGACGTTCGAGACGAGCCATTCGTCGCCTCTCGCGGTCACCCGCAGCCCGGATGTGATCAGCTGTTTTTGCGAGTCTGGCAGCACGCACTGCCCCGAGGCAACAGCCATGCCTCGGTTTTCGCAGGCGGGGACGGCGACGGCAAGTCGATGATGCGCGCGCACTTGCCGTCCGGCGCCAGAGCGCTTGCGGCGGCGGCGATCCGCCGAACGCTATCGCTTCTACGCTGCGCGGTACAGCGTGGTACGCAGGGAGTGCGTACGGCTTAGCGCGTCTCGCGCAGCTCGCCCAGCACGCGGCGCGAGACGATCACCGGGCCGGGCGCCTTGACTGGTGCTTCGTCGGCTGGAGCCATGACGCGGACGCGGCGAATACGGCACTGTCTGGGATAGTCGAAGGAGGCGACGTGCAGAGGCAGCTTGAGGCCGCGCATCAAGCTGAGAGCGTCGTTCTCAGCCGCCTGATGATCGGCGCTCCGCGACGTGTCGACGATGGCGCTGTAGCTGACGCTGAAGCCGCCGGGTCGCCGCGCGAATTCGTCGATCGGCATCAGGCGGAAGATGCTCTCGGCCGACGCGCCGCTCACGGAGGCGCGGAAGTCCGACCATTGATCTACGGGCCCTGACGCAGAGGGTGCGGAAGGCGCTTTCGCCGAGGGTGCGGACACGGCTGACGCCGAGGGTGCGGGCCCGGCTGACACCGAGGGTGCGGACACGAACTTCGAGGGTGCGGACACGGCTGACGCCGAGGGTGCGGGTCGCACTGACGCAGAGGGTGCGGACGACCGTGACGGCTTCTTCTCGCGTGCGGCGCGCTTTGACTTCGCGGCGGCGGCTTCCTTTTCGCGCAGCTGGCGCTCGTGCTCGGCCGCCTGTTCGGCGGCGCGCCGACGCTGTTCCTCTTCCTGCTTTTGCCGTTCGGCCTCGAGCGCCAGGGCAG
>JACDDJ010000467.1 GCA_013817065.1 Acidobacteriota bacterium | reverse complement strand
GGCGAAACGAGGGTCAAGCTGCTGTTGCCCGAGGTCGCCGTGGTCCACGCGCACATGACGCTGTCTAACGAATCGGCCGCAGATCCTGTTGCGCCATCGGCACGCACGACGATCGTCTCGTTCGTTGTGCATCGCGTTGGCGAACGATGGCTGTGCGCATCGGCTCACAACACGGACGTGATGCCGCATCAGGAGACCGGTGGCAGCGCGTCCGGCGAAAGTGTCCGCGCGTGAGCAGCCTCGGCTGTATCAGTAGCTGACCCGCGCTCGTGCGGTACTCGACGGAGTGGCAAGACGCCACCCACGTCACACCCGGACAAGGGATCTGGGCTGGGGAACACGTGCAAAGTATAGCGCTGCACCCACCAACGTTACAGAGACGTTGCCGTATCGTGTCGCCTCGGACATCCCGGATTGCCAGACTTGACTACAGTTGCGACAGCCGTATACTGGCGCTCGCTGCGGGACAGAAGCGGCGCAGCGTTTACAATCACCTCATCTAAGTAACGGGAGAATCTCATGACCACACGCTCGTGGATTGTTGGCGTGCTTGCCCTGGCGTTTATCGCCTCGAGCGCTCCGGTAATCGCGCAGGTTGATCGCGCCAGTCTGACCGGAACGGTACGCGACGCATCGCAGGGACTCATGCCGGGCGTGACCGTCACGGTGAAGCACACCGCGACCAATGCCACGACGGCGCTGGTGACCGACGGCGACGGGACCTACTCGGCCCAGGGGCTGCTGCCGGGGGACTACGAGGTTCGGGCCGAGCTCGCCGGCTTCCAACCGCGCACGCAGACGCTCCCGCTGCAGGTCGGGCAGCGCGCCCGCGTGGACTTCACGTTGTCGCCAGGCAATATCACCGAGAACGTCACGGTGGAGGCGACCTCGCCGCTCATCAATACAGAATCGCCGATCGTCGGGAAGGTGATCAACCAGACCGAAGTATCCAAGCTGCCGCTGGCGATCCGGAACTGGGATGACCTGCTGGCGCTGGTGCCCGGCGTGCAGGGCGACCGCTATACGGAGGAATCGGGAAGTACGTCCGCCGGGCGCACCGGGGGTGTCAGCGTCCATGGCAACCGTTCGCTCCAGAACAATTTCATGCTCGACGGCGTCGACAACAACTCGATCTCGACCAACGTGCAGGAGCTCAGCACCCAGGTGTCACGTCCGTCGGTCGACGCGATCAACGAGTTCCGGGTCGTGACGAGCGCGTTTGCTGCGGAGTACGGCCGCGCGCCGGGCGCCGCGGTCAGCGTCACCACCAAATCGGGGACCAACCGCTTCCGGGGCACGGCCTACGACTATTACCGGAACGACAAATTCGACGGCTATCCGTTCTTCATCGAGCGCGCGCGCCAGGCCAATCCGTCGGTTGAAAAGCCGAAGAACGACCAGAACCAGTACGGCGTCAACATGGGGGGCCCGATCATGAAGGATCGCGCCTTCTTCTTCGCCGACTACGAGGGCACCCGCATCGAACGGGGGGTGACCCGTTTGACCCGCGTCCCGACCATCGCCGAGCGGGCGGGCATCTTTGCCGGCGCTGTCAAGGATCCGGTCACCGGCCTGGCATTTGCCAACAACACCATCCCGGCCAATCGCGTCGACCCAGTCGCGGCCGCGATCATCGCCCTCATTCCCGCGCCCAACACTCCAGGCGTCAACAACTTTCTGCGCACGCCGTCGGTGCAGGATGACGCCGACCGCATCCTCCTGCGTTCGGACGTGCGCCTCGGCGGCGCGGACAACCTGTTCGCGCGCTACATCTACAGCGATCGGTTCCGCTTCGTGCCCGGCAACTTCGGCGGGGTGCTCGACGGCACCGGCACCTCGGCGTGGGGTCGCAACTTCCTCAAATCACACGCGCTGGTCGGCGGTTTGACCAAGGTCTTCGGCTCGGCGGTGTTCAACGAGACCCGCGTGTCGTGGGCCCGCGGCATCTCCGACGGCACGCAGGATCCGTTTGGCCAGTCGGGCATGTCGCAGATCGGCTTCAAGGGCGTGCCGGACGATCCGCTCACGGCCGGGGGCGTCGTCGGCATCGACATCGCCGGCGGCTTCAGCCGCATCGGCTCACCGAACTTCATGCCCAAGTTCCAGCACACCGACCAGGTGCAGATCACCAATACGTTGTCGTGGCTGCGCGGCCGGCACCAGTGGAAGTTCGGCGCCGACCTGATGCCGATCATGAACAACGAGTACGTCGACATCCCGTCGACGCGCGGGAATCTGCAGTTCGACACCACCTACACCGGTAATGCGTTTGCCGACTTCATGCTCGGATACGTGCGCGACGCCGAGCTCTCGAATGTGCACGTGGTGAACCAGCGGCGCTGGTCGACGTCCTTCTACGCCCAGGACGACTGGCGCCCGATCGACCCGCTCACGCTGACCCTCGGGCTGCGCTACGACTTCATGACGCCGTCGCTCGAAGCCGACAACGCCCAGGCGAACTTCGATCCGACCAGCGGGACCCTGGTGTTCGCCTCGGACGGATCACTCGAAGACCGGGCCCTCGTCAAGCCCGACAAGAACAATTTCGCGCCGCGTCTGGGTGCGGTGTACCGGCTCAATGACACGACCGTGCTGCGCTCCGGCTACGGCATTTTCTACAATCTGCTGGATCGCATCGGATCGGAAGACCAACTGGCGCTGAACCCGCCCGGCCTGCGCAATATCCGCATCCGGTCGACCTCCACTGTGAACCCGGTGTTCTTCCTGCGGGACGGGTTCCCCGCCGGCTTTCTCGATCCCAACAACATCGTGCTCGGCCGGCTCACACTGCGGACGGCCGACCGCAATGCTCCGGCCGCGATGTTCCACCACTTCAGTGGCGGTATCGAGAAGCAGTTCGGCACCTCCTATGTTGCTTCCGTCGACGTCATCGGCACGCGCGGCAGCAACCTGGCGATCCTTCGAAACCTGAACCAGCCGCTGGCGGGCACGCGGGACGCCAACGGCCCGCTGCCCTACCCGACGCTCGGCCATATCCAGTATCGCGAGCACAGCGGGGAGTCCGAGTACATGGGGGCGGACGTCAGCCTCGAGCGCCGGTTCGCCCGCGGGTTCGGGTTCCGCGCGTCCTACACGCTCGGCGAGTCGCGGGATCAGGCCCCGGAGCATCTCGCCGCTTCGTCCGGCCGGCCGCAGAATGGACGCGACCTCTCGTCCTGGGAAGGGCCGAGCGATTTCGACGTGAGACACCGGTTCGTCGCCAGTGGGGTCGCGGAACTGCCGTTTGGCCCTGGCAAACGGTGGCTCTCGTCGGGCGCGGGCGCGGCGATCCTCGGCGGGTGGACGGTCAGCGGGATCTACACCGGCCGGTCAGGCCTTCCCTTTACCGTGACCCAGAGTTCAAACAGCGTCGGTGTAGGTGCCACCGGCCTGCCGAACCTCGTCGGCGACCCTGAAGGTAACCGCACGGTGGACAGCTGGTTCAATGTGGCGGCCTTCGAGACAGTGCTATCCGGCACGTTCGGCAACGCCGGCCGCAACATCCTGCGCGGACCCCGCTACGCGTCGTTCGATACCAGCCTGCAGCGCCGCTTCAACTTGATGGGGCGTACGGCCGCAGTACTCCGCTGGGACGTCTTCAATGTCACCAACCGGGCAAACTTCGGGCTGCCGCTCCGTAACATTCCGAGCAACGCGGCCGGCACGATCACGTCGCTCGCCGGCGATGCGCGGCTGATGCAGTTCGCCGTCCGGGTCGAGTTTTAGTGGGAGCAGCTGTCAGCCCTCAGGGCTGACAGGCTGATACCTGAAGATAGAACGGGCCGCTCCAGATGATATGGAGCGGCCCGTTTCTGTTTGGCCGGCAGCCTGGCGGGGGTGCTGTATACTCGCTCACCCCTCAACTCAGGAGATCCCATGATTCAGAAGACCGGGTGGCGCCCCAGAGGCCGCAGATTGTTCCTCTTCGCGGCCGCCGCCCTGCTGGTGTTCCCAGCAGTCGCTTCCGCCCAGTTCGATACCGCGACGGTGCTGGGGACCATCCGGGACGCCTCGGGTGGCGTCGTGCCCGGTGTGACGGTCGCCCTCAAGAACGTCAGCACCGGCATCACGGCCGAGACGATCACCGACAGTGACGGAAATTATCAGTTCGGCAACGTCCGAATTGGCCCCTACGTTGTCCGAGCGTCACTCCAGGGGTTCTCCGCCGCCGAAGCCAAAGACGTGACCGTGACCGTCGGCGCCCGCCAGAGCGTCGACCTGGTGCTCCAGGCCGGCAGCATCACCGAAACGGTCGAGGTGACCGGCGCCTCGAAACTGCTCGAGACCGATTCGAGCGACCGCGGCCAGGTCATCACCAAGGAGCAGATCGTCAACCTGCCGCTGAACGGCCGGAACTACGCGGACCTGGCGCTGCTCAGCCCCGGCGTTCGCCGGTCTGCCATCGCCGACTCCCGCGACGCGTCGTTCAATGTGCATGGGCTCCGCAGTGCCTTGAAC
>JACDDJ010000034.1 GCA_013817065.1 Acidobacteriota bacterium | reverse complement strand
CCGCCATTCGACGCGCTCGTCGAACTTGAGCGCTCCGCGGTAGAACACGCCGTCCAGCGGGTGCAGCGACCACACCGCACAGCGGACCACCTGTCCGGGGATCGCGAGGCGCTGCGAGCCCGCGTTCACCTGGAGGTGGACCTTCGAGCCTGGCCGCAGTGGCCGGGGCGCCTGGACGAGCGCGCCGCCGGCCGACACGTCAACCAGGATCACCGCACACCCGGGCCGCACGGTTGCCTGGAGATCCGCGACTGCCGGCGGATCGAAGCGCGCATCGACGCGACGGTCGCTCATTTTTGAATCCATCGACGTGCTCCGTTCTCGAATGCGAATAGCCGGACCCGTCCGGTAGCGCCAAGTATCCGGATCGCGTACTGCCGGCGGCGCCCGTGCATGTAGAGCGTGCCGCCGGTGCAACTGCCATTCGGCGCGGTACTGAGGAAGGGTGTCGAGCCGATGCGGACCCCGTCGGTCGATGAGACACCGCCGTCAAGGTCGGGCACGCCGGCGCGCAGGCCAAAGGTCACGCCCGGGAAATGGTTGCGGAGGAGATCGGCCGCCGCGATCGGCTTATCCACCCCCGCGCTGATGTCAGCGGTGCGAACGCCGTTGCCGTTTCCATCCAGGAACGTGGTGAAGGCGTAATCGGTGCCGCGGCGTTCGAACCGCAACGACACCGTGGCGGCACGGCGGACGGCGTCGAGTCGGATGGTCGCGATCCTGGCGGCCATGTGCCGTGCGGCGCCGGCGGCACGGAGATCATCGACCGTGCCCGACGCAATCGGAACGGCGAACCCTGCCAGGGTGGCGATCATGCTCACGGCGAGCAGCAGTTCGACGAGGGTATATCCCCCGCTGCGCAAAGGGTGTCGGGCGGACATGTGGAATAAATGCATGCCCGGCCTCGCGATGGGGTGCGAAGCCGGGCCGGTGCGCCTCAGCGAGACGAAGAGCCTTCTGTTGCCGCCGCACCGATGGTGATCATCGGCTTCAGCTTGAGGAAACTCTTCTCGCCGATGCCCTTGACGTTCATCAACTGTTCGATCTTGGTGAACTTGCCGTTCTTGTCCCGGTACTCGATGATCCGCTTCGCCGAAGCCGCGCCGATACCCGGCAGGGTCTCGAGCTGCGCCTGCGTCGCGGTGTTGAGATTGACCGGACCGACGGGAGCGGCCGCGGTCTTCGCCGGCTTCGCAGCCGGCTTGTCCTGCGCGAGCACCGGCACCGACGCTACCATTCCCATTACCACCAACGCCCCCAGAGCCATCGTCAGACGATTCATGCTGTCCTCCACGTTGTGAGTGAAATCGGCTGCCGCCCGGCGCGCGTCTCAGCGAGAGGTCGGGCCGCTTTTGATGATTGCCGGTTTCGGCAGCCGCGACGATCAGAGGCAAAGCGATGGCCGAGCAGCGGCTGCCACGAACGGACGGTGGATGTGTCTGAGGAATCTGGGGTTATCGTCGAGGCTCCGCGATGCGGTGTGAACCACCGGTCGCGGTGCCTGGCACGATCGACAACTGCGGGAACGCAGTATCCGAAATTGGCGGGCTTCCGAGTAGATCGCGAAGCAACCGGCGTTACCCAGTCGCGTGTTCCTCTCCGAAGAGATCGGGGGGCGTACAATCGCACCATGAGCGATCCGCAGTGCCCCAAGTGCCAGAGTTCAATGGAGCCTGGATTCACTGTCGACAATACGTATGGCGCCGTCGCGCAGTCGGAGTGGGCGTCCGGTGAACCGCGCTACTCGATCTGGACCGGGATGAAGATGCTAGGCCGCACGCGTCACAGCGTCGTGACATTTCGATGCACCCAATGCGGGTTTCTCGAATCCTACGCCGGCCGCCGATAAGACAGAATAGCGGACGGCTGTCCGCGCCAGCCTACTTCTGCACATCCACGCGGAAGTCGCGCGTGCCCGCGGAGACGCCATCGAGAAACGCCTCGACGCTGTAGTCACCCACCGGCAGGCCGCCGGCGCTCTGCAGGTGAAACTCGGTCGCCGCGGCGCCTCGCACCTCCTTCGTGGGCTCCCCCATCACCCTTCCCGCGTATGTCCACTTGACCTTGATGACTCCAGTCCCCACCCCGGTGGTGAGCACCGACGCGTAGATGGTCTCGTTGGGCGTGAAGCGCGTGGTATGGCTGGCAACCGAGCTGTCCGCGTTGAGCGAGCGACCGAGCTGGATGGTGCTGACGCTGAGATTTGATCCGCACCCGCCGAGGACGAGTAAGGCGACGACGACTGACAGGCGGGACGTTACACGCATGCCGAATGGTACACCTATCTGGAGAAGCGGCTCGGCGCTGCCTCAGAGCGTGCGCTGAACGTTCATCTCTAGCGGGGCGCCGACTGACTTTGCCTGGTAGTCCAGCCACTGCACCGTTGTCGACCTCCGGCGGCAGGAAGTACGCGAGGGAACCGACTCTCGAGGCCGAAGCTCTCGGACCCGCTTGCGCACGGAGGGGTCCTTCATGCGAACCCGCAACGATCTCAAAGAGCGGCATCGTCGAGCTGCGTTATCTGCGGATTTCGCTGCAAGTGATCCTCATGCGATGATGTGCGGCCGACTGAACCCTGAACCCATGCTGACGCTCTCATTACGTCTGATCTCGGCGCTTGCTGTGTTGACCGCGGTGCTCGCCGGCGCCCAACGGCCGCCGAACGACGCCATCTCCCCGGCTTCGACCTCCACGACTCTCGTGGTGCGCGACGTGACGGTCGTGGACGTCGAACACGCCAGGCTGCTTCGCAAGCAGACGGTCGTGATCGAGGGTAGCCGCATCACCGCACTGGGTCCAACAGAGAGCCTTCGTGTGCCGACCGGCGCGTCCATCGTGGAGGGAGCGGGGCGGTTCCTCGCGCCGGGCTTTGTCGACATGCACGTCCGCCTCTACACAGAGGGCGATCTCGTCACCTACGTGACCAATGAAGTCACGACCGTCCGGAACATGGCCGGGGACTCGACGCATCTGGATTTCCGGGCCCGCGCGGCGGCAGGACGGCTGGTCGCGCCGCGCATCATCACCGCCGGACCCGTCGTCGAAGCGAGCCCCTTGCGCCACCCCGACAATCACGCCGTAGACGATGCCGGGGCCGCGCGGAGAGAGATCGAGCAGCAACGGGCCGCCGGGTACGATTTCGTGAAGGTCTACAACTGGATGGCGCCGGCGGTGTACGAGGCAGTCGTGACGGCTGCACGGCAGGCCGGTCTACCTGTGGCCGGACACGTGCCGTTCGAGGTCGGTTTGGCGGGTGCACTCGCCGCACGACAGTCGTCCATCGAACACCTCCGCGGCTACCTCGTTGAACTTCTCCCGCCGTTGGCGGCGGTGCAGCCAACCGCGTCGTTTCGGGACCGAAGTGTTGCATGGAACAACATCGACCCCGCGCGTTTTGGTCCCCTCGCAGCCCGAACCGCGGCAGCGGGCGTATGGAACTGCCCGACACTGGTGTTCTCGGTTCACGAAATGTCGCCCGCCGCAGCGCACGCTCGACTGCTGTCAAGAGCCGAGGTGCGCCACCTCAGTCTTCGGGGCCTACCCGATCGCAGCACCGAACGCTACCTGGCAGGCTTCACGGATGCTGACTATGCCGCGACCCAGCGCGGCCTTGCGGCACAGTCGCGGCTCGTCCGCGAACTGGACGCCGCCGGAGCCGGACTACTGGTGGGAACGGATTCCTGGCTCGCCGGATTCGCTTTCGCGGACGAATTGGAACTCTTGGTCGGCGCCGGACTGTCGCCAGCGCGGGTCCTCCGAATGGCGACACTGGACGCCGCCCGCTTCCTCGCGAACAGGAACTACGGGGAAGCGTCACGATCGGCCGTCACGCCGATCTGGTCCTCCTCGATGCCGACCCGCTCGCCGACATCGCAAACGCCCGACGGATACACGCCGTCGTACTCGACGGACGGTTGCTTCGCCGCGCAGACCTCGACGGCCTCCTGAAGAACATTCAAGTGAAGCCGCGCTAACGTCACCGCGGCGCGCTACGGCAGCAACTAATGGCCCGGCAGATCCTTGCGACGATAGATCGTAATCGTCGGTCCTGGTCTCAGGACGTCCTGAAAACGGCTGAACGGAAGAAAGAACGCGTCCTGCAAGTCGTAGACACCGGCCCTCCCCCGTCGTCTTCCCTGCACTCGATGAACCGGGACATAGCGCTCCCGCGCGAGATTCGCGAGCGTCGGCGGAGTGGACGCGTAGGAGTCGAGCACCGACGACGGCAGCACCAGCCACTCCGGGAGTTGACCGTCCGGGAAGACGTGCCGGTCCGGATCGTACGGCGGGCGAACGACGCGAGATCGCCACAGGTCGAGACGGGTGTAGGGGCCACCGGAATCGTGCAGCGTCGCGCCGTCCGTCAATCGCGGCGTGATGCCAGTCCCCCGCCAGGACGCGTGTATCAGTTGGCCAGGCGTGATCCGTATCGATTGGCCCAGGAACCGGTTTGCGCGAGATCCTCCGGATTCGTTGCTGATTCGATTTGGGATCGCGCGCCGCAGATACGCGAGGAACGCGCTAACCCCTTCGCGGTGTACGGCCGGAGCAATTAGCGCACGGTGGGTCGCTGGCGGGATGCGATCGTTCCCGTGCCCGTCTGCCCTTTTCACGGCGGGAAGCCGGGCCTATCTTGCCCGGGTCCTGATCTGGACCACGTTCGAATAGCCCGAGTGCCCCGCCGCGTTGTACGCGCGGACCCTGTAGTAGTAGAGAGTGTTGGGCGTCAATCCGTTGTCCTTGTAGATCGTGACGCCTGCCGTCACGGTCGCAATCTCGACGAACGTCGTGCCGTCGGTGGACCGCTCCAGTCGGAAGCCGGTTTCGTCGCCGGAGTTATCGACCCACTCCAGGTCGACACGTCGATGCGTCGGCGAACTCGCCGTCAGGTTCGTCGGCGGGGACGGGACGGTCGGGGCCGGTGTTGCAGCACTCGCGGCCGCCGAGTAGCTGGAGTTGCCGCCACCGTTGAACGCCCGCACCCGATACGTATACGTCGTCCCCGGCAGGAGCCCCGCATCCGTGTAGCCGGTCACGTTCTGGCCAGCCTGCGCGAGCGGCAGGAAGTTCGTGCAGCCCGTGCCCTGGCAGCGCTCAATGCTGAATCCAGTCTCGTCGGTGGAGTTGTCGATCCAGGCGAGACCGATGGTCGTGCTCGCAATCAACGTGGCGGTGAGCGAACTCGGCGCGGCCGGAGCCGCGACGGCTGTCGTCACGCTGGCCGAGTTGGAGTAGGCGGACGTGCCGCCAGTGTTGAAGGCTCGCACACGGTAGGTGTAGGACGTGCCCGGGGCCCGCTGCAGATCGCTGTAGCTGGTTACGTTCGCCGCGGTCTGCCCGATTTCGGCAAAGGTGGCACAGCCGACCCCTTCACAACGTTCGACGCGGAACCCTGCCTCATCAGTCGCGCTGTCGGTCCAGGCCAGATTGACCTGCGTGCTGGACACCGCGGTCGCCGTAAGCGAATTCGGCGCCAGCGGAGGTGCCGGCGGAGTCGTGGCCTCCGATACGTTCGAGTACGGCGAGCTGCCACCGGTGTTGACGGCCCGAACGCGATAGCTATAGGTCGTGCTCCCGACCAGCGTCGTGTCGCTGTAGCGCTGCAGGTTGGCACTCACCTGCGCCACCTCCACGAAGTTCGTGCAGCCGGCTCCGTTGCAGCGTTCGACGCGGAAGCCGCTTTCGTTCGTCGAGGCGTCGGTCCACGTGAGATCGATCTGTGTGCTGGACACAGCGGTGGACACGAGGTTGGTCGGGGCCGCTGGGGCTGCCACCGGGGCTTCCTGCGTGGTCGCCTCTGCGGTATTGGCGTATCCCGACGGCCCGACAATGTTGTAGGCGCGGACACGGTAGCTGTACGTTGTGTTTGACGCCAGACCGGTATTCGCAAACGTGGTCACGCCCGCGGCAGTTTGCGCGATCTGGACGAAGTCGACGCACGCGGAACCGAAGCAGCGCTCGATCAGGAAGCCGTCCTCATCAGAGGAGTTGTCACTCCAGTTCAAATCGATCTGGCTCGCTGACACGGCTCGTGCGGCGAGATTTCCCGGCGCGGCCGGAACCGTCGGGGCCGGGGCGTGCGTCGTGGCGGTCGCCGATTCCGCATACGCCGAGTCGCCCCCTGCACCACGCGCCCGAACACGATAGCTGTATGACGTGCCGGCCTGCAGGTTCGTGTTCGCGTAGCCGTTCACGTCCGCAGCGACTTCGGCGATCTGCACGAAGTTCGTGCACCCGGTGCCAGTGCACCGCTCGATCTTGAAGGACGACTCATCGGTCGAGTTGTCGACCCAGGCGAGATCGATCTGGGTGGTGCTGACCACGGACAGCACCAGGTTGCTCGGCGCGGCGGGCGGCGGCGGCGGCGCCGGCAGGGTCCGGGCCTCGACCGGGCCAGCATACGGCGAGCCGCCGGCGGCGTTGTAGGCGCGCACCCGGTACGTGTAGGTCGTATCCGCAGTTCTGCCGATGTCACTGTAGCTGCTCGCGTTGGCGCCAAGCTGCGCCACTTCCACGAAGTTCGAGCAGGTCCCGGCACATCGCTCGACCTTGAAGCCGGTCTCGTCCGTCGCTGCATCAGTCCACGTGAGGTCGATGCGGCTGCTGGACACGGCAGCGGCACTGAGGTTCGTTGGTGCCGCCGGTGCGGTCGGTGCAGGCGCAGGTGTGGTGGCAGTGGCGGTATTGGAATGGCCGGAGTCTCCTGCGGAGTTGTATGCGCGGAGCCGATAGGTGTAGCTCGTGCCGCCGAGCAAGCCGGTGTCGCCGAGCGTGATAACGTTCGCCGCGGTCTGCGCAATCTGCACAAACGTCGTGCATCCCACCCCCGTGCATCGCTCGATCCTGAAGCCGCTCTCGTCCGAGGATGCGTCCTGCCAGGCCAATGCGATGCGATCGCTGGACTGGGCGGTTGCCGTCAACGCACTCGGGGCCGTCGGCGGAGCTGGTGGCGCTTCGGGCGTACTCGCCTGCGCGGTGTTCGAATACGCCGCGCCGGCGCCGTTGAAAGAAGCGACCCGATACGTGTAAGCCGTACCGGCCGCAACCCCCATGTCGTCGTACCCAGTGACGTTCACACCGACCTGCGCAACCTGCACGAACGCGGTGCAGGTCAGTCCAGTACACCGCTCGATTTTGAACCCGCTCTCATCCGATGACATGTCGCCCCACGTCAGCGCGATCTGGGTACTCGACACCGCAACAGCCGCGAGCTTGGCGGGAGCCGCCGGCGCAGCAGGAGGTGGGGCGATCGTGGTCGTCGAGGCGGTATTCGAGTAGCCGGAGGTGCCGGCCGCGTTGAAGGCCCTCACCCGGTACGAGTAGCTGGTCGATGCCGTCAGTCCGGTATCACCGAAGGTCGAGACGTTCGCGCCCACCTGCGCCACCTCGGTGAAGTTCGCGCAACCGCTGCCCTGGCAGCGTTCGATCCTGAACCCGGCCTCATCGGTCGCATTGTCGGTCCAGGCGAGGTTCGCTGCCGTACTCGAAGCCGCAGACGCCGCCAGGTTCGTCGGTGCGGCTGGGGGCAGCGCCACGGTTGTTGCCGAGGCGATGTTCGAGTAGGCCGAGTTACCGGCGGGGTTGAACGCCCGGACGCGGTACCGGTAGGTGGTGCTGGCCGTGAGGCCGACGTCGCTGTAACTGGCCGTGCCGGCGGTCGTCTGGCCAATTTCTACGAAGCTGGTGCAGGTCGACCCCACACAGCGCTCGATTTTGAATCCGGCCTCGTTCGTCGAAGTGTCGGTCCAGGTCAGGGTGACCTGGGTAGCGGAGCCGGCGTTCGCGACCAGGTTGCCGGGCGCGAGAGGCGGCGTCACGTTCTCCAGCGTGACGATTTTCGCGACCGACGGAACGCCGCTGCCATTCAGGATGAAGAGCATGTACGGCCCAGGAGGGGCGAGGTTGCCAGACGAAGGCGCTGTCACGCTGAGCCCTGTCGGCGTCTTCGTGAACGTCAGCTTGTTGATCCCCTGGTTCTGGTTAAAGTGGTGCGTCATCGAAGGCAAACGAATCCACGTCACCTGGCTGATGCTCGTGACATCCGGAGTATCGATGGTGAAGGTCTGCCCGTGCGTGACCTTGGAGGGCGCGACACTGATTGTGGGGCGGGGTCCCTTGAACAGATATGGAGGCGAGTAGAACTCAGCATCGTAGTGTTCGTAGTCACCGACGCCGGTCGGCTGTCCTCCACCGAGGAAGAGCACCGGCGCATCCGGCAGCAGTAGGGCGGCGGAGTGGTGGAGGCGCGCTACCGACGCGTCCGCCATCTTGGACCACTGCTCGGTAGCGGGGTCCCACATCTCGGTGGTCATCACGGCGCCGGCACCGGGGCTGAAGCCGCTGGTACTGTGCCCACCGCCGATGAGGACTTTTCCGTCCGGCAGCACTGTGGCGCTGGCGCGGGTGCGGCCCACCTCAGTTGAGCCCACATACCGCCACGACGGCGAGGCCACATTGAGGTCGATGACTTCGGCGGTCTTCGTGGGCGCGTCCTGATCCCCGCCGACGAGCAAGATCTTGCCCGGTTCGTACATCACCGACGCACCGTACGGACGGTTCCCGTAATTGCTGTTGCCGACGACCGTCCAGGCTCCCGTTCCGGCAGTATCCAGGTACTGCGTCAGCTTGGCGGGACCGGCGACGAACGCCTTCCCGTTCGGCGCCAGGTACGCCATCGGGTAGAGAGGGAGCTTCATCAGCGCGCTAGTGAGGGACCGGAACTGCCCGTTCAATCCGTACACCTGCGGCAATTGGTTGACGCGGTATGGATATCCTTCGACCCCCTGATCCGCGAAGTTGTCGTCGATGCTCCCCGAGAGCACCAGCGTCGAGCCGTCGCCGAGCGTGACGTTGGACGGATACCACCGGCCGTCGTTCATGTCGGGCCCCGAGAACCACTTGCCAAGCGCCGGGTCGAAAATATTGGTCAGCTTCGACCCGTGGACGGTGTCGTCGAGCGGCTCGAGATGACCGCCGGTGGCGAACAGGCGGCCGTCAGGCAGGAAGGAATGGCCCGAGCAGTAGATGCTGTCGCGGCGCGTCCCATTCTGGTTGCTGTGGATCGGGACGGGTTCGAACGTGCCGCTGTTGGCAACGGCGTCCCACAGGTACGGCACGGACGTGGACTCGTGCTGCCACATCAGGAGCTTGCCGGTCGGCAGGACGTGCACGTGCACACCGACGATCGGCAGGTCGACGGGGCGGGACCACTGTCCGACGACCGACGGGACAATCTGAGTAGTCTTCGCGCTCGCGCTCGTCGTTGCGCCGACGCTGTCGGTAACCTTCAGGACCGCGTTATAGACCCCGGGCGTGGCATAGCTGTGTGTGACGGTCGCGCCGGTCGCGGTTGATCCGTCGCCGAAGTTCCAGTAGTACTGCGCGATCGTTCCATCGGGGTCATATGACGCGCTGCCATTGAACTGCACCGGCTGTCCCGCTGTTCCGGTGTACGGACCGCCAGGGTCAGCGACAGGCGGCTTGTTGGTTCCGGCGGGTGTGTCCGGCTCGAGCCGGAAAGTATCGAATATCGCGATGCCGGGCTGGCTCTCTTTCTGGTGTGTGCCCGCCACGAGTTCCACGCGGACGTTCGCAAGACTGATGGCGAGCGCGGCCGTCCGCTGAACGACCCAGGACGAGCGATCTGCGCTCGTTTCCCAGATGATCGTGTTGGTGCCGGCGTGGTGTCGCAGGCGCCAGAACTTGTGCTGCGTTGGACTGTAGGCAATGGTCGACGTTGTCTGGGCGCCACCGACCGTCGCTTCGAGGAGCAGCGAGCCCAGAACGACATGGAACCGGTACCAGTTGTACTCGTTTGCGGCAACGCTGAACACCATGTCGGCGGCGCTCGACGGGTTCGGCGCCTGGACGGCCTGAACGCCGGCATGTTTGCCCGAGAAATCGAAGGTGTTGACGGAGACGTAACCGTTATAGCGGCGACCGCCCGTATTCACCCGCGGAGTTATCTCCAGTCGACCATTCTGCTCGACCGTTCGAACCAGCATGTCGCTGGCCGGGTGGTAATCCCCGTTCTCGTCGCCGATGTAGCCGAAATACGTGACTGCTCCGCGATACCACTTGGCCGTGTCTCGCTGGTTGTCATCGAAGCTGTCGGTCAGCGTTGACCGCGGGATCGGCGGCAGCGGAGCGCCGTCACCCGGTGGGCTCGCCGATACGTTTTCGAAGGTCGCGGTCGTCAGCACCGAGTAGCTGTGACTGGTGACGGCAAGCCCCGCGTACACGGCTGATCCCATGGCGATGGTGTCGGAGCCGATGAGTTCCCAGACATTGCCGTCCGCCGACGTGTAACCGCTGAACACGTTGCCTTGCCTGACCAGCTTGACCCAGTACGGCGCGCCCTGCGACCTGCCGCTCGTCACCACCGTCAGCCCACCGGGAGTCGCGCGACGCAAGAACTCCTGCCCGACTGAGGGAGTGAGGTTCATCGTGACGTGGCGCGCGTTCGCGTCCAGAGACTCACGGACCATCACGCCGGCCTTGGCATTCGGGTGGGTGTTCTGCAGTGAGGTGACGCGCGCGACGATCTGCTGATCGCCGCTGACGGTTTGATGGACGAACGAGAACGCATCCGTTGGTCCCCAGATGTCCTCACCGGCCCCCTTCACGGTGAAGATGCCGCCCGACGTCGTCGCGCTGCCGGTCGCACCCACGTTCCCGATGTCGATTGCAGTCCAGGGCGCCGGCAGTGGGGACGACGACGCAGCCGCCACCGTTACGGTCACGGGGCTCGATTGTGCCTGTGCGCTCCCGGAGTCCGTGGCGACCGCCGTCAAGGTGTGCGTCCCCACGGAGGGCCCGTTCCACGAGACGCTATAGGGACTTGTCGTGTCGGTACCCACGGACGCGCCATTCACGAAGAACTGGACGCCCGTCACCGTTCCGTTGCTATCGGAGGCGGAGGCGGTGATCGTCACCGAGGCCGGCGCCGTGAACGTCGCACCGTTGGCGGGTGCCGTGATCGCGACCGTCGGAGGGGGGTTTGTCGTAGTGGGCGTGGTCACCGCGACGTTGTCCAACGTCGCCGTGTTCAGCACTCTCGTATCGTGGCTGAGCACCGGCAGGCCCGCGTATACCGTCGCCGGCAAGGTCGGGCTGGCCGTTCCGATCTGTATCCACGCCGTCCCGTTCGTACTCCAGTAGCCGGTAACCTGGGCACCGGTTCGCGTCAGCCGCAGCCAGACCGGCAGCGATGCGCCAGAAACGCGTGTCGGGTACGTCGTCTGCGCTCCCGTCGAGCTCCGCGTCATGAACTCGATCTCGCCGCCTGGCATATACGAGAGGATGACGTGGGGTGCATTGGTCGCCAGCGAGCCGCGCAGCATGATGCCCGCCTTAGCGTACTCGTGGGTGTTCTGGACCGCAGTGACGCGCGCGACGATGTTGACGTCGCCCGTCACCGGCTGATGCACGAAATGAAACGAGTCGTCCGTCCCCCAGATGTCCGCGCCGGCCCCCTTGATCGTAAAGACGCCGTTCGAATGCGTGGCGCTGCCCGCCAGCCCCACTGCACCGATGTCCATCGAGGTCCACGGAGCCGGCAATGCCTGCGTTGTGGAGGTCGTGAATTTCTCGACGACGCTCGTCGGTGCGTCCCCCTGTTGAGTCGCGCCCCCCGGGACATAGACAGTGCTGCCGATCACGGCGCCGCCGGTGCCGTGTCGGGGCGTCGGCATCGGTGCCGTGTCCGTCCACGTGTTGGTAGCCGGGTTGTACTCCTCCGTGCTCGGGATGATCCCGCAGGTGCCTGCTCCACCTTCGCCACCGAATACGTAGAGGCTGCCGTCGACCGCGGCAGCGCCATGGCCGCCGCGCGCGTACTTCATCGGCGCGGCCGAGCGCCACACGCCGGCCGCCGGGTCGAACACTTCGACCGTCGCCAGCGGCGAGCAGATGCCTTGAGAGCGGCCGCCGGTGACGTAGAACTGGCCGTTCAAAGCCACCCCGACGGCATGGTCCCGCGGCGTCGGCATCGGGGGGAGCGCCTTCCACTTATTCGTTGCGGGATCGTAGACGGTAAAGTCAGCGACCGACGCACCGTTCACAAGGCCGCCCGCTGCGTAGATCTTGTTGTTGAGCGCAGCGACCGCCATCGCGCCCCGCGCCGTCGGCAGCGGCGCCACCGTCGTCCACGTGTCGGTTGACGGGTCGTACCGTTGAACCGTTTCGACTGACGGGGCGGGCCATTCGGCGACCCCGCCGAGCACATAGAGGAAGCCCTGGACGGCTGCGACCCCGATGTGATCGCGCGGTGTTCCGGGGTAGGGTGCACGGGCGATCCAACCAGGCGACAGCGGGTCGAACCGATAGACGGTGTTCACCCGAAATTGGCTGCTGGACCCTCCGATGACATAAACCTGATTGTTGAGCGCGGCGACGGATACCTCCTGCACGGCCACCGGCAGGCTGATCTCGGCCGACCAGATACCGCCGGCCAAGCCCAAGGCCGAGGTCCACCGTACAAGCTGGACTATTGCTAGCGCGAGCAGCAGGAGTCGGAGTGGACGAACACCACGAGGGCGACCGATACGCATAGAAACCGTGCGCTTATTGAAAACGTTGATCACCAGAGCATCATCCACCAACGCTGGTCGAGCTCGCCTCGTAACGAGGCAAGCAGGGCGACCGCGTGTTCAAACACCGCTGCTCCAGTCGTGAGGATGCTCAACAAGTCTGCATCGCGATTCGCACAGTAGCAAGCTCTGCGCCTGCCTTTCTTGCTGGCGCAACTCTTGCGAACGGCTGTCCTTAGGCGTGAGTGTCTGAGCGCCCGTTCGACCAACGCATTTGACGATGCCGAGGGATCACTACTACCTTGGGAGGAACTGCGTGTCCGGTGACGGCGGTGACGAGCGGCAGATCAGATTTGTGGATGACCGTGAGCACGATTATGGAAAACGAGTACGACATCACGGTGATCATCTGCACGTACAACCGGTGTGATTTGCTCTCCGAAGCTCTCGAAAGTGTGTTGTCGCAGGATGCTGATGAGATTCGTTACGAGCTGATCGTCGTTGATAACAACTCCACTGACGATACGAAGAGCCTCATTGCCTCGTTCCTCAGCCGGGGTTATCCAAACTTCCGGTACATCTTCGAAGCTAAGCAGGGATTGTCGAACGCCCGAAACGCCGGCCTGGCGAACGCTCGAGCGCCCCTCATCGCCTTCACCGACGACGACGTGCGGGTGGCTCGTGATTGGGTGCGGGCGATCAAGCGCACCTTCGACGAGCACCCTGAAGTTGATTACCTCGGCGGTAAGGTGCTGCCCCGGTGGAACGTCGAGCCCCCGCCGTGGTTGACTGGCGAACACTGGTCCGCCCTCGCCCTTCAGGATCACGGTGAGACATCGTTCTACTCGAACGACGCACGCCCCACGTGTCTCGTCGGCGCCAACCTGGCGCTCCGGCGTGAGCTGCTGCCGCTGGTTGGCAACTTTGATCCGGCGTTCGCGCGCATCGGGGCAAGTTCGTCGGACGATCATGAATGGCAGCTTCGTGTTTGGAATTTCGGCCGGCAGGGCCTGTATGCGCCGCAGGTCGTGGTGACGGCTGATGTCCAGGTCGAGCGCATGAGCAAGGCATACCATCGCCTATGGCACACCGGACACGGGGTATCGTGCGCCATGATGCGGGACCCGACCTGTGAACGCGGCTCGGCGCGTTTATTTGGCGTACCCGCGCCGTTGTTCCGAGAAGCAGCCCGGCACGCGCTGGGGTTGGTGAAACATACCGTCCGTCGGGACGAGGCGAGCGCGCTCATCAGCGAAGGCTATCTGCGTTGGTTCCGCAGTTTTTATCGTCATCGTCGCGCTGATTACCTCGCGACACATCAGGGCGGGACGATCACGGAGGTAGCGACTTTCGTGAGGTCGTTGGTATCCGCTAAGATGCGCAGCCGACCAGCTTGACCTGACATTCAGGACCGCGCCAGAGAGCTTCTACTTCCCCGCGGGTGGCACCCGCAAAAGGATCGACGTGCACCAACCGTGCAGTTCTCGCCAACACTGCCGTCGCAACTAGGGCATCGGCAGATCTTTGCGGCGATGGATCGTGATGGTTGGGCCGGGTCGCACGATGTCCTGGAAATGGCTGAACGGAAGGAAGAACGCGTCCTGCAAGTCGTACACACCTGCCCTCCCGCGTCGTCGGCCCTGCACCCGGTAGACCGGGACGTACCGCTCGCGCGCCAGGTTCGCGAGCGTCGGCGGAGTGACCGCGTAGTAGTCGAGCACCGACGAGTGCAGCACCAGCCACTCCGGGAGTTGACCGTCCGGAAGGACGTGCCGGTCCGGATCGTACGGCGGGCGAACGACGCGAGATCGCCACAGGTCGAGACGGGTGTAGGGGCCACCTGAATCGTGCAGCGTCGCGCCGTCCGCCAATCGCGGCGTGAGCCACTCCCCCGCCAGGACGCGCGTATCAGTGCGCGCCAGCAGGACGTCAAACCATATTGAGTAGACCAGGCCGGGGCCG
>JACDDJ010000466.1 GCA_013817065.1 Acidobacteriota bacterium | reverse complement strand
ATCGTGCCCGGCGGCGCCGAGTTCACGTCCCGTGTGAGCAGCCAGGTCCTGGACCTCAGCGGCCAGCCTGTTTTCGTCGGGTGTGCGATGTCGGAGGGACAACGAATGGAATAGCTCGCCTGACTGGCGATCGAAGCCACACCCGACCCGCACCTGGCGCGGCGCCTGGGTGATCCGGTGTGAAGCTTCGGGCACTCGACGCACACATCGAGATTGCCGGCGACGATGGTCTCGTCGCCGAAGCGCGGAGGACGCCCCGTGAGATGCTCGCGGCCGTGTCGGACAGAGCGAACGGAAGCAGCTGCTCGTCAGCGCAAATGCTGCGAGAAGTGGGGCGCCGGGGTCCGACGGACGTGGGCTATCTGCGTCGGAAGAAGAATCCTCCACCACCGAGAAGAAGAATGACGATGATGATGAGGAGGAGGGTCGTGGTGCTCATGGGACGCCGATCTTACCAGAACTCACCCGTGTGCTCGGTCTCCACCCGATCTGCCTACCCGATCTTCATTCTGATGCAGCGCGAGGACCTGCGCGATAGGTTGATATATACCTAGAGCCGCGGGAGCGTGATTCCTTCCGGCACATCAGTCGAGCAGGCCGGTTCGACTGAATCACCAACAGATGCGCAAGACAGCTGTCGGCAAGATCCTCGGCCTCGGTGCGACCGCGATCATCCTGGCGCTCGGGACTGTCGAAGACGCGCTTATTTCAGTTTCAATCGCCGCAACAGATCCCGGAACTCTGGCACACCGTGCATTGGCTGCCAAAGCGGATCAACGCCAACAAAGACCATACGAACGTCGCGCTCCTGAACGCCCCGCTCCAGCCAACTGATGGCGGCCTTGGTGTCACCCAGCCCTGCATGGAGCAGGGCAATGTGGTACGGCGGAACGTAGGATGTGCCGGCGGCTGTCGTCAACTCGCGGAGGACGCGTTCAGCGTCGGCGGTTCGCCCGGACGCCGCATGCGTGTATCCAATTAACGTCAGGGGTGTCCATGTGCCTCCCGCCTCCTGCGCTGACTGGAACGATTCGAGCGCGTCGCTGAACCGTCCATCATGGAGGTGGCTTCTGCCCATCTGCAGCCGCGCCAGCCAGAAGCCCGGGCTGTCGCGGAGGACAGCTGAGACCTGATCGCGTGCCTCCTGGTGACGACCAGCGTAGAAAAGAAACTGCGCTTTGAGCGTCAGCGCGATCGGTGAGAGGGGATCGATGGTGAGTGCCCGGTTGATTTCACGAAGGGCTGCCTCGGGGCGACCGGTGTTCGCGAGCAAGTGCGCGTAGCCAAGGCGCGCCGAGAAGTCATCGGCGTTCAGTTCCAGCGCAGTGCGAAAGTGCTGTTCGCTCAGCGCCCAGTCCCAGTCATGGTAGAAGCCGATCCAGCCAAGGGCCGCGAACGCGTCGCCGAGCCTGCCGTCGAGCGAGAGTGCGTTCTGTGCCGCCCCGCGGGCGCGCTCGATCGGTTCACGTGACGGTCCGTCCGTGGCGATTGGCAACCGGCTCAGGATGTCGGCGAGGCCGGCGAACGGCAACGCGAATTCCGGATCGCGCTGCGCCGCCTCTTCGAACATCTTGATCGCGTTCCGCGGCTGCGCGAGGTTCATGTAGAAGCGGCCTTGAAGGTAGGACTCGTACGCCGCGGGATTGCCGCCATAGGCCCGGGAGTTTTTCTGCTGCCCGGACGCATCGAGCTCGAACGACAGCTCACGGGCGACGCGTGTGGCGACGGAGTCCTGGACGGCAAAGATGCTGGTGAAGGGCTCGTTGTATTCCCCGGACCAGAGCTGCTGCTGGTCGGCCACGCGGAGCAAGCGGACCGTCACTCGAACGCGGTCGGAGGTACGATGTATGTATCCCTCGAGAACGGCATCGACGCTGAGTGCCGCACCGGCCGCGAACGGCGTCTGCTCGGGATCCTGAAAGCGCCGGACGCTGGCAAGTGGCCGAACGGTGAGATCAGGGATCGAACCGAGCCGTCCGATGAGCGTATCCGCCATCCCAAGTTCAAGCGCCTCATCCCGGCTCTCGAGCACGAGCGGCCTGAACGGCAGCACGGCCAGCGTCGTCAGCCGCTCCTTGCCGAACCCGCTCGTCCAGGCGAAATAGCCGACTGCCGCGACTGCCAGGACGATCACCGCCAGGCACCCCAGCACGAAGAGAGGGGAATGCCAGCCAGTGGTGCCGGTCGACGGACGGAGGAGGGGCCCTGGGTCAGCCGGGGTATCGAGCCGAGCACGTACTCCCCCCGAAGAGTCTGACGCTGCCGTAGAAAGTGCGGGACGTGTTCGAACCTCTGGGACGAAACGATACCCGCGCCCTGGGATGGTGACGATGAATCTATTGTCGCCGGGCGCTTCCCCAAGCGAGCTTCGGATGCGGCTGATCGCCTGGCCGAGATTGTTCTCCTCGACCGTGACGTCTGGCCACACAGCCGCCAGGAGTTCGTCTTTGTCGAGCACCCTGCCGGAATGTTCGACGAGGTAGAGCAGTGTGTCGAAGACTTTGGGGGTCAGCGGGATGACGGCATCGTTCCGGCTGAGACGCCGGGTCGCCGGATCGAGCTCGAACTCACCGAACTCGTAGACCGTCGAATCACTCACGCGGGGGCCGTTTTCATAACTTTCAGGCGTTTTCATGCCCTTCGTAAGGACTTTCATCGCCCGAACGGCCATGGTGTCTTCACGCTCAAAACCGGGCGAACGAACCAGAAGGAGACATCATGCCATCAGCGCTTCGAAAGATCATTCAACTCACGCCAGTCATCGGTCTGGCCGCGACGCTCGGAGCCACACTGGCCATGTCCAGCGGCACACTCGGCGCGGCACAAGATCGATCACCCGGTCAGCCATCTGCTGACGCCCGGAGGATCGAGGGGACGTGGCGCGTCCAGATCACGCTCGTAAATTGCCAGTCGGGTCTGCCGTTCGGCGCTGCCTTTCAGGCCCTGGCAACCTTCGGTCGGGAGGGGACGTTGATTACCGCCGATGGCGGATTGAACCCGGCGACCCGAACCGCGGGGCACGGCGTTTGGCGGTTCCTGAGCCCGGGTGCGTTCGAGGCCCTCAGCGAGGCATTCCTGTTCACGAACGGCGTTCGTAGCGGAACGCAACGGATTCGGCAGGAAATCCAGATCGTGCCCGGCGGCTCCGAGTTCACGTCCCGCGTGAGCAGCCAGGTCCTGGACCTCAACGGCCAGCCTGTTTTCGTCGGGTGTGCGATGTCGGAGGGACAACGAATGGAATAGCTCGCCTGATTGGCGATCGAATCCACAGCCCGAACGCCCGTGGTGGCGCCTCCCCTTTTGGTTCGAGGGCGGCGCTCACCACGGGACCCGCGCGGTATCATGCGGCCTACAACCAGAAGAATTCCATCTATGGTGATATCCGTTCCATCCGTGACCTCGGTGTAATGGGGCGAAAGTCCGCCGTCGGCGTCCTCCTCGGTCTGGGGGCGGCCGCGATCATCCTGGCGCTCGGCGCTCTCGGCACCTTCGACGCCCTCGAGCTCGACCTCTACGACTGGCGCATGCGCCGGGTCGCCTCCAATCCGCCCGAGGTCCATCCCGACATCGTCATTCTCGAACTGAACGACACGACGATCCGTGACCTCGATGAACCGTTCGGGCGCTGGCCGTGGCCGCGGGCAGCGGTTTCGCTGCTGATCGACTTCCTCAATCGCGCGCCTGCCAAAGTAATTGCCGTCGACTTCGCCTTCACCGAGGCAGATCGCGTCGAGCTGCATCGGCTGGGAAGTTCAAAGCTGTCCGGCGCTGAGTCAGACGAGGCGCTTGCGGCGTCAGTGAAGGCCGCACCATCCGCGATCCTCCTTGCGGATGCAATCTACGAAGGACTGCAGAGCGGGGATATCAAGAACACGCCGTCGGAGTGGAAGGCCGAACCCTATCGGCTCGGACCAGGGATGTACGAACGGCGCACGATCACCACACCCTATCCGGCATTAGCGGCCGCGGCTTCAGGTCTCGGGCACAACTACGCCGTCCTCGATCAGAGCGGCGGACTGCGTCGCATTCCGCCGTTCGTTCGCATCGCCGACCGGTACATGCCCGCGCTTGGCGTTGCCGCTGCCTTACGTGCGCTCGGCATCCAGCCCGAGGAGGTCGCGCTCGAGGGCCACACGCTGCGTCTCGGCGATCGGCTCGTGCCTCTTCTCTCCTCACAGATCGCCGATCCCATCGTGCCAGGCGCCACTCGAGAGCAGTTGACGATGATGGTGAATTACCGGGGGCCGGCGGTGCTGCCTGGCGGCGCGAAGCCGTATACGAGGTTCGAGGTTCGGCACATCATCAACTCGGAAATCCAACTACTGAACGGTGAGAAGCCGGAAGTAGATCCGGGCGCCTTCAAGGACAAGATCGTCTTCGTCGGCCTGACGGCGTCGGGTCTCGTCGACATCTTCCAGAGTCCGTTCGACAACAAGGGCCAGGGCCGGATGCCCGGCGTGCAGATGCACGCGAGCATCGC
>JACDDJ010000465.1 GCA_013817065.1 Acidobacteriota bacterium | reverse complement strand
GTTCTTGGCAGGTGCCTGCCCGCCGGCACCCTCAGCGTAGGCCCCCCGCACCCTCTGCGTCAGCCCCTCCGCACCCTCATCGTAAGTGCCCTCGTGAGTCCCCTACCGGATGAGGATCCACATCAGCGGCAGCCACAACTCCCGCGCATAGGGGATCGGTTTGTCGTCGATGAGGACATCGGTCGAATCGAAGCGCCCGACGATCTCCCACAGGTCGCGCATCTTCAGCGTGTTGTCGGGAAAGAAGCGGGCCCGGTGACGGACGCCGGTATCGGATCGCACATCCCGGAACTCCGCCGACGCGCAGGCAATCTCGAGTGCGCGCGCGTAATCGTCGCCTTCGAATGGCGAGAACTCCAGCGAGACCGAGAACGGCAGCTTCGGCGTGCCGAAGAGCGCCTCGGCCAGCTCGGGGTCGAGCGATGCGAGTTCCTCCGGCGTGGGTTGCTCCGGCAGGTCCACGTAGGGCCAGAAGCGCTCGACGGGGCGATAGTCAGGAACCGGGACGTCCGGCGGCGTATTGTCTGACATCGGCGATTGAGCGGTATTCTACCTTGTCAAATGCAGTCAACTCCCAACCTCCAACAGCCAACGCCCAAGGGACCATCAGGCGAGCGGCTCACAGGCAGCAACCTGGAAGTTGGAAGCTGGCGTTTGGGAGTTCGCGAGTGATCGACGGGCCGCGAGCGATCCCGTCGATCGATCGCCTCATGCAGCGGCCCGGCATCTCGGCACTCGAGAGCCGCTACGGGCGGCGTGCCGTCATCGATGCCGTCCGAGCCGAAGCCGACGCCCTGCGCACGGTCATCGCGCAAGGATCCCCTTCTGGCGATCCAGGAGCGATGGTCGAAGCGGGCGCGACGCGGCGGCTTGCCGGTCTGTTCCAGCCATCGCTGCGGCGAGTTATCAACGCCACCGGCGTCGTGATCCACACGAACCTCGGTCGGGCTCCTCTGAGCGAGGCGGCCGCGGCGCAGGTCGCACGCCTCGCCTCGGGTTACTGCAACCTGGAATATGACCTCGACGCGGGCTCGCGGGGACGGCGGGACCTGCACGCCGAAGTAGTCATCTGTCGGCTCACCGGCGCGGATGCCGCCTGCGTCGTCAACAACAACGCCGCGGCGACGCTGTTGACACTGGCGGCACTCGCGGCGGGGCGCGAGGTGATCGTCTCGCGCGGGGAACTGGTCGAGATCGGCGGCGGCTTCCGTGTGCCTGACGTGATGGCGCAATCGGGCGCCGTGCTCCGGGAAGTGGGCACGACGAACCGCACGCGCACCTCCGACTATGCGGCGGCGATCAGTGAGCGGACGGCGGCGATCCTTCGCGTCCATCCCTCCAACTTCAAGATCGAAGGCTTCACCCAGCGGCCGGCTGTCGGCGACCTGGCGGACCTCGGCCGCCGGTTCAACATCCCGGTGCTGGATGACCTCGGCAGCGGATATCTCGGGAACGATGCCGGCGGGGCGAGTGACGCGCTGCGGGACGAGCCGTGCGTGGCATCTACGTTGGGAGCGGGGGTGAACGTCGTGATGTTCAGTGGCGACAAGCTCCTCGGCGGACCACAGGCCGGGATCATTGCCGGCCGCACCGACCTCGTAGAAACGATCCGCCGTCACCCGCTGATGCGGGCCCTCCGGGTCGACAAGATGACGTATGCGGCCCTGGAGACGACGTTACAGGGGCATCTCGCCGGGAAGGTCGAGGACGTCCCCGTCACACGGATGATCGCCGCTACAGCCGGGGCGATCGGCGCCCGAGCCGAGCGCCTGGCCGCCTCCCTTGCTGGGACCGCGATCGAGGCGACCGTCGTCGATGGATTCTCAACCATTGGAGGCGGCAGCGCCCCTGGTTCGGCGCTGCCCACTCGCCTGCTCCAGTTGCGCCATCACCAGCTGAGTGCCCACGCTCTCGAAGCGCGCCTGCGCACACTGGACGTCCCAGTCATCGCGCGCATCGAACAAGACGTCGTCGTGCTCGACCTGCGAACCGTCCTGCCCGCGGACGATGAGTTCGTGCTACACGGATTACACGGATAAACGGAATCCACGGATGACACGGAAGCGGATCGCACGAATTGCGCGAACAGAACCGTGAGTGGACCGGCTCCTTTGAACACAAAAAACGGCCCAGATTCCTAACTCACCGAGCTACACCGAATGCACTGAACTCCGTGGTCCGTGAAATCCGTGATGTTCCGTGCTATCCGTGTGGTTACCAGTTGATACGCCACACCAGCTGCCCGATCCGGCCGCCCGGGTCGAACGTCGTGTTGATGTCGGTAAAGGCGGTGGTCACGCGGAACGTGTCTTCGCCATCATCGAAGTCGGTGTTGTGGTTGAAGTTGATGTTGTCGAACACGTTCAGCACTTCAGCCATCAGCTCGATGTTGACCAGGTTGCCGAACGGAAAGCGCTTCTTGATGCGCATGTCCCAGCGCGAGAAGAGTGGGCCGTTCAGATCGATGTCTTCCGCGCCGCCGTCGCTGGAGTTCCCCGACTGCAGCCGGCGAACCGTCCTCGACGCCCGCGCTCGACTGCAACTGGCAGGCCTTCTACATGCTCGAGACGCCGCTGCAGGTCCCAGCCGTCGAGAGTGATCGCCACCGCGTGGTTCGAGAACTCCGTCGCCAACAAGTGCAACCCGGATCCGGGACGACGTCCGCTGGGGCGACCAACTCTGGGAGAAATGCACTACACCGGCATCATGATCAGCCCTGGGAAGCTTCGCTGAGGGTGCGGGCGACTTACGCTGAAGGTGCGGGGTGCGGGGTGCCGAAAGAAAACGCCGTGCGGCTTGTGAGGCTGCACGGCGTTTCGTCGTTCAGATCGTCCGGTTACTTACCAGTTGAACCGGAACATGATCTGGCCCAGTCGGCCGCCCGGATCGTAGGTGTTGCTCGGATCGTCGTAGAAGCCGGTGGTCTGGAAGATTCCGGCGCCAGAACCGGCCCTGGTAGCCGTGGAGTTGCTGGCGCCAGCGTTGTCGAAGTTGATGTTGTCGAAGACGTTCAGCACGTCGAGACGCACTTCGATGTTGGTCGCGCCCCTGATCGGGAACTTCTTGGTCACGCCGACATCGAAGCGCGTGAACCATGGCGCGCGGATCAGCAGCGTGCGCGGCGCGCAGTCGCCGGGCCGCAACTGGATGCAGTCGCCGAAGTCGGGCGGCGCGAAGTAGCGGCCTTCCGGTACGCTGAGCGCGCTGTAGCCGGTCACCGACGACGGGTCGATGCTGTAGGCGCGGCGCGTGTTCAGGATCACATCGTCGGGCAGCATGTAGACCGTCTCGAGCCCGTTGGCGGGATTGATGCGGATCTGGTGCTTGTAGAGGTTCTGCAGCTCGTCCCTGGTCATCCCGACCATGCGGACGTTGCCGAAGTTAACGACCGAGGCCTGGATGCGGCCGACACCGTTCAAGCTCCAGCCGCCGAGGACGGCGTCCACGAACGGGTTCAAGTTGGCGCCGAAACGCTGGCCGCGCCCGACCGGCAGCGTCCAGTCCCACTGCGTCTTGATGGCGTGGCGGAGGTTGCCGCCCTGCACCATCACCCGGCCGTAGCGGAAGCCGTCGAACGCAGAGCCGCGCTCGATCGCGTACTGGTAGTTCGCACTCGCCGACAGCCCGCGCGAAAGCCGACGGCGCAGGTCGATCTGCAAGGCGTGGTAATCGCTGAACGCGCCGCTGTCGGTCACGTTGACCGTGCGTGTGTCGGGGAATCCGTTCGCGTTCACATCAGGATTGAGGACAAAGAAGTTCGCCGGCAGTCCGGCACGGATGGCGTTGTTCCGTCGCGTCAGGTTGCCGTCGAGGTCAACGACCGACGAGAACGGGGCCGGCCAGACATGGACGAGGTCCTGGGTGACGGCAGAGCTCGACCAAGTGGCCGAACCGCCGGTATACACGGCCGGGTTGCCGGCCTGGCTTGCGGGCAGACCGTTCAGATACGCGAGGTAGATCGGCAGCGGGTTCGTACCGGTGCCGGGCCCGAAGTAGGCAATCGACCCCGTGCGGCTGGCGACGCCAGACTGGTTGTTCGCCTGGAGGTTCTGAACCGCCAGTCTGAACTCCTCGATGAAGCCGTTCCCCTCGATCTGCCTGGCGTTGTAGTTGAGCGTCGACCACTGATTGCGGCCGCGGGTGCCGAGGTAACGGATGTCCACCGCCATGTCGCGCGTGATCGCGCGCTGGAACCCGACCGACCAGGTTTCAGCGTGGCCGATCTGGATGTCGGGCGCGAACGCGCTGAGCGAATCGGCGCGGTTGGCGCGCACCGCGATCGGGTAGGTCGGACTCTCTGGGAAGGAGGCCGGAGAGAGGCGGTCCTTCTGGCTGAGGAGGACCGGCCATGACTCACCAGGATTGACCAGCCCCGTTGATTCGCTGCGCGTCAGACTCAGCGTGCTGCCGGGATTGGCGCCGTAGGTTCCCGTGAAGACGGACATCCCCTGCCGCTCGTAGGCCTTCGACCAGCCGCCACGGAAC
>JACDDJ010000033.1 GCA_013817065.1 Acidobacteriota bacterium | reverse complement strand
CACATTGGTGAACTGCTGCACGACCGGGACGGCCACCTTCTCCAGGAACTGTTCGTAGTCGCGCCCAGCGGCTTCGCTGCGTTCACGGCGTGCCGCGGCGTTGCTGCGGGACTGCTCAATGGCAGAACGCAGGCGCCGGCGAAGTTCGGAAGTCTCAATAGCCACGCCGAGATGGTACTTGAAAATGCGTCCGCGGCATCACTTGCGGGCGAGGTGGATCGCCATCAGTCCGCCGAGAACGGGCCGCCACTCGGCGTGGCTGAACCCTTCGGCTCGCATCAGGCCGGCCACGCGCGCTGCCCCGGGGTAGCGGCGGATCGACGCGGGAATGTACCGGTAGGTGTCTGGATCGCGGTGCAGCGTCCAGCCGAGCGCACCACCGACGGCCCACAGGTAGCCAAGGTAGACGCTGCGGACGAGCGCGTTCTCCGGACGGTTGAAGTCGAGCGATACCAGCGTTCCACCGGGCCGCAGCACGCGGTAGATCTCGTCGATCGCGAGCTTCAAGTCAGGGACGTTGCGGAGCCCGTATCCGGTCGTCACGATGTCGAAGTGAGCGTCTGGAAAGGGCAAGCCGCACATGTCACCTGTGACCCACGTCGGCGACCTGCCCGCGTTGAAAGTTGCCGCCCTGACCCGGGCCAGTTGCAACATGCGATGGGTGACATCCAGAGCGACGACCGAGGCGCCGTGCGCGGCGAGTGCAAAGGCGAGATCACCGGTGCCGGACGCGAGGTCCAGAGCTCGAGCGCCCGGGCCGGGCGCCGCGAGGTCTATCGCTCGACGCTTCCACCGGCCGTCCAGCCCGAACGACAACAGGACAGTGATGAGGTCGTAGCGATCCGCGATCGTGGCGAAGAGGCGACGCGCGTAGCGCTGCTTGGCTTGTGGGGAGGAGAAGGCCCGGTCGAGCGGCTCGACGCCGCCGGTCATTGAACGCGGATGGTGCCGCGCATCATCTGCGCGTGCGGCGTGCAGTGGTAGACCTGCTCACCGGGGGATGAAGGCGCCTTGAAGGTGATGCTGTCCTGCTCGCCGCGGTCCGCGAGGATCCTGGTGGCCACGTCCCATTCCTCGACCACGAAGTCGTGACGAATGCCGGGATCGTCGTTCTTCAGCACCAGCCGTACCTGCTCGCCAGGCCGCACCGTGAGCGTGGGATTGGGCTGCGACTCACCCTCCACGTAGAAATTCATGTCGCGCACCACCAGCCGGATCTCGTGAACCTCGTCGGTCTGCGATGAGGCGAGCATCGGGAGAAGAGTCACGGCGAGGATCCCGAGGCCGATGACGCCGACGGCGATCAGCATGCTGGTCTTTGAACGGGTGGTCATAATTTAAAGCAGGATCACTCCCGTGACATACATCACGACAAAGCCTGCGAACAGGCCGACTGCAATGGGTGTCTCCAAGAACCGTGCCCTTACCGGACGCCCGAAGGTCATCTGGCGGACGATCTGCACGACCACCTGTGCGATAGCGCCGACACCGAGCCCAAGAAACGCAACTGCAAGCGGCCTCGAGTAGACGAGCCCGCCGATCCAGGCACCCGCGATGGTGGGCAGCCCGCCGATGAGCCCGAGCTTGATCAACGTCCAGACGCTCGGCCGGTCCTTCGCCATCGGCGAGATGATCGCGAGCCCCTCGGTCGCGTTGTGCAGTGTAAAGCCGAGGATCAACAACGTGCCGAAGGCTGCCTCACCAAGCGCGAAGGCGGACCCGATCGCGAGCCCCTCACCGAAGTTGTGCAGCCCGATACCGACCGCGATCATGAGCGCGAGCACCCAGCCCGAGGCGGTGCCGTCCGCGCGAAGACTGGCGCGGCGCTTCGACAGCCACGCGCCGATGATCTCGAGCAGCGCGTAAGCGGCGGCGGCGGTCAGCGCGAACAGCGCAACACCCTGGTATGCGCCAGGAAGAGAGTCGGCGCTTTCGAGAGCCTCGAGCGTGCCGTCAAGGAGGAGGAAAGCCAGTAACCCGACGGTGAAGGCGAGGATGCCATCGAGTGCACCGCGCCCCAGCCCGCGAAGCACCGGGAACCAGAGCAGACCGAGCGCGACCGGGATAACCCCGACAAACACACCGACAAGCGTGAACAGCCAGAGGTTGCGGCCGTCGATCTCCGGCGTCGCGAGAGCCACGGGAATCACGTACGTGAACTTCGCGCCTGTCGACAACAGCAGGTTGATGGTGTGCGCGTCGCCTGCCACCCATGGATACGGAATCAGGAGCGTCGTCGATCGCAGCGGCGCCAGTGTCGCTCCCGGATCCGCGCTGAACTGCCAGTAGGCATCGTCCACCACCACCTGCGCGATGGTGACCGCCTGTGGACTCTCATTCAGTACGGTGGCGACGATCCCCTCAGGTCTGAGGAGGACGCGCTGGACCGATACGAGTTCGGTCGGCGGCGCCGCGGGATCGCGGAAGCGCTCGGCGACATCGAACTGGACGATCAGCGCCATCACACCGGCGAGCAGCAGGATCGGGAGCAGGATCGCGATCCACAGCCTGGCACTCGATGCCGCTGGCGGTGGTGCAGCCTGGACCGGCATGTCGCGAACGGCGCCGGCAGCCTGCTCAGGTGTCACGACGCGGCTCCACGGCTTCGAACATCCCCATCCATCCCAGTTCAGCGAACTCGCTCTGGTGAGCGTGGAACATGAACTTGCCTGGGTAGCGGAACGTCGTCTCGAGGACCGCGCGCTCGCCCTGGCAGAGCATCACGGTGTCGGTGTGATCGTCGATTGTCGTCCGCGTGCCGGTCCGGTAGACATCGAAGAACATGCCGTGCAGGTGCAGACTGTTGATCAAGTCGAACTCGGTGACGTTGATGACGTGCATTCGCACACGTCGCCCGACCTCGACGCGGATCGGGTGCGTCATGTAATGGTTCGCCAGCGTGTTGACGGCGTAGACCTCGTTGTCGCTGTCGAAGTCGGTGTCGAAGCCGTTCATGATCATCACCATGTCGTCGGCTTCGGCGCGCGCTTCCTTCGGATCCACGATGAAGGCGCCGTACATCCCTTTGTGAATGTGGCGCTTCAGCGGAACGGCATGGCAGTGATAGAGATGCGTGCCGAACGGATCGGCATCGAACTCGTAGAGGAAGCTGCCACCGGGGACGACCTGATGCTCGGGTAGCGAGCCGTCCATTGCCGGCGGATGCCAGCCGTGGAAGTGCATCGTGTGCGGGTGCGAGCCCTGGTTCAGGAAGTTGATCCGGACCCGGTCGCCCTGTCTCGCCCGGATCGTCGGTCCGGGAACCTGGCCGTTGAACGTCCAGGCTGGAAAGAACACACCGGGTGCGATTTCGATTTCCCGATCGACCGCGACGATCTCGTATTCCCGCAGGATGGTGCCGTCGGGCCGGGCGGTTTCTTTGTAGTAGCGGGAGCGTTCGGCGGGCAGAAGGTTCGAGAAGTTTGAGGCGCGAAGAAAGTCGGAGGGATTGAACCGGCTCAAATCCGCTGTCCCCATCGGCCCCATCGTGTGAGCCGCGTGCTCCATCGCCGGGGCATGGGTAGTGTTCTGCGCGCCCTTCACGGTAGCGGATCGAAGCAGCCCTGCAGCCGCGGTCCCGAAACCGGCCAGGCGAATCCACGAGCGACGTGTCAGAGAATTCATTTGAACGACTTAATCAGCAATTTTGACCTCTCAAAATTAACAATTGCACCGTTCGAAGTCAAGCTGGTAACCTTCCGTCACCGCGCTCTGCAGCGGGATCCGCGCTGAACGGGCTTATAAAACGATGCTTCCCTCTTACACAGTCGAGAACTACCTCAAGGCCTTATTGCAGGCGCAAAGTGGTCTTGGAACTGCTGAGCTGGTGCCCATGGGTCAGCTCGCTTCGGCGTTGGGGGTGGTACCGGGGACGGCAACGACGATGGTGAAGACGCTGTCGGAGTCAGGCCTGGTGAAATACGAACCGTATGCCGGAGTGCGGTTGACGCCGGCTGGCGAGAAGCTCGCCGCGATGGTGCTGCGGCGTCACCGGTTGATCGAACTTTTTCTAGTAAAGGTGATGGGGATGAGCTGGACCGAAGTGCACGACGAAGCGGAACACCTGGAACACGCCGTCTCCGAGCGACTCATCGAGCGCATCGACGAGATGCTCGGCCGTCCCGCCGTCGATCCGCACGGCGATCCCATCCCCGATCCGCATGGCGCCGTCGACCGCCGTGAGTACGACACGCTCCTCACCTGCCCTCTCAAGGCGAGAGTCGCGGTCAGCCGCGTGACCGACCAGGACACGGCCTTTCTCCGCTTCGTCGAGCGGCATCATCTGAAGCCTGGCAGTGTGATCGAAGTCGAAGAACGCGACGAGGCCGCCGACAGCGTCCGGCTGCGCGGTGAGAACGATCAGGAGATCACGATCGGTGCGCGCGCGGCGTCGAAAGTGCAGGTGCGGCTCGTGCCGCTCAAAAATCCAGTTTGAACCGCATGTTGAAGGTGCGCGGGGGCACGTAGTTGGTGCCTCCGAATACCGACAGGTAGTTATACAGCCCGCGCGTGTTCGTCAGGTTCAGTGCATCTACCTGCACGCCTGCCCGCGTCCGGTCGCGGTGAAACAGATCGATTCCAAAAGAGGCGTCGAGGATCATGCGGGGCTTGACGCGCACGACCTCGCCCCCCAGGTCCAGCAGTGCAAGTCCAGACGCCGTATCGGGGTTGGCGGCCAGAAGAGGCACGTCGGTTGCCGACACCCCGGTGACGAGACCGCCGTCATACCGAACGATGAGCTGCGCGACGAGGCCGCGCCGCCGGTTGACATACTGCATCGCTCCCTGCGCCGTGCGCTTCTGGTCGTGGTCGATCACGAATTCCTCGCCCGCGAAGGTGTCCACGCTCGCGCCGCTCAGAAAGAGGCCGCCGGAAAAAGGCGGGGTCACGAGCGCCTGCACGAATCCCACGCTGACATATCCCCCGAAACCGCCGACACGCGCCGTCTCGAAGCGGGCATCCAGACCCTGCACGCGTCCCCGCGAGATGGCGATCGGAAAGATGATCGTCGTGTTCAGGAACTGGTCGTTATCGTGAAGATCACGCACGCGTTTGCGGAAAACCGCCACGTCGAGGCTGCCCGCGCGCGCCACCCGCTGGCGTGCCCCGATCTCCACCCAGTGCGCCCGTTCGGCTCTGATCTGTCGGGTACGGGACCCGAACAGACGGATCGTCAGCGGGTTGACGAGCGTCGCGGCAGGTGCCGTTCCCGAGATGAGCAGATTCTCGGTCGACGGCGTCTGCACGATGCGATTGTAGGAGGCGCGCATCGTCGTTCCTGAGCGCTGGATTCGGTACGCCACGCCAACGCGCGGGCTGAGGGCGGTCTCGGAAGTCAGGAAGCGATAGCGGTCGAAGCGGACACCCCCGCTAACGGTGAAACTCCTGAAGCTGAATGTGTCCTGAACGTACCCGGAGAACTGCTCGCCCCGCCGCCGCTGCCGGATGCTGAACTCACGGGGCGTGCCCGTGATCGCCGAGCCATTGGCCGCTGCCTGCGCGAGAATCGTCCGATCGTAGGCCGTCAGATTCGGATTGAAGCCGATGAGGAGCGCCGCGACCTCGTCGTCGGTGAGCGTTGGGTCGAAGGCGAAGCTCACCGTCCCGTCGGGCAGAAGGATGGCGGTCGAGTGCGCGGGCAAGGGGTTGAACGTCGGATCCGTGATCCCGAAGGTGAAGTCCTCGCGCGAGGGAAACGCGAACGCATCGATGCCGAACTTCACGTTGTGCCCGCCCCCGGCGTATGTCGCGTTCGCGACGGCGCCGAACGTATCCAGACGGCGTGACACGCCGAACGTCACGGGGGTATCCCCCTCGCTTGGCCGTGACACGGCGGTCGAGAAGCGCAGGTACGGCGCCACAACGGTCACCCATCGTTCGTTGAGGACATGCTGCCAGGAGGGGTAGATCGCCAGGTTGCGGTTCTCCTGGACCTGAGACTGGCCCTTCAGGTGCTGCGACGGCGTTCTGGCGACGTCGAAGCGCGAGCGACCCGCCACGATATTCAGCTTCAGGAAGTTGCGGTCGTTCGGCAGATAGTCGAGACGTGTGAACAGACTCTGGCTATTGCCGGAGTTCCCGAGGCCCGCACCGCCGGCGGTCACCCGCCGTCCGTCCTCGAACTGAGCGGTGGCGTCCTGAAAGGGCGGGTCGAGAAACCGCGACGTGAGGCTGTTCGCCCCCGAGACGAACCATCCGAAAGCGCGCGACCGGTTCTGGCCTCCGAGCTTGAATGAGGCCTCAGCGGATCCGAACGATCCGCCGCCCAGACTGACGCTGCCGAAGATCGGGCGTCCCCGGCCAAGCCCCGACTGGGTGGAGACCTGGATGACGGCGGACGCCTTGTTCCCGAATTCCGGGGGGATGTTCCCGACCTGCACCGTCATCCCTTCGATGTTCCTGGCGTCGAAGTTGTTCGCGTAGATGGCCGAGAGCTGATCGCTCACCGGAATGCCGTCGATCACGAACGACGACTGATTGTGCGCGCCGCGCGCGTGGAACACGCCCTTCCCGTCCTTGATGATCCCTGGCGCCGACAGCACCAAATTCTCGACCTGCCGGCTCGGCATCGCGCTCATCAGGTTCTGCACGCTCACCGCATCGATCGCGTAATCGCTTCGCGTCGGCTCG
This sequence comes from Acidobacteriota bacterium, assembly GCA_013817065.1. Classification (GTDB taxonomy): domain Bacteria; phylum Acidobacteriota; class Vicinamibacteria; order Vicinamibacterales; family 2-12-FULL-66-21; genus JACDCA01. The sequence goes on along the minus strand of JACDDJ010000033.1, from coordinate 7,967 downwards.
AGGTTCCTCAGCGTGGAGGTCACCTCCAGCTGCTCGCCGATGGCCGCGATGCCGAGCTTGACGTGGTGTTCAACCGGCACATTCGTGCCCAGCACCGCAGATCTGGAGACACTCGCGAACCCCGGATGGGAGACGACGAGCGTGTACGTGTTGAACGGCACGTTCATGAACGCGTACCGCCCCTCGTCAGTCGTGCTGACCTCCTGCCGATAGCCGCCGGTCCCATGCTCGAGGATGACGGTGGCGCCGGCGACGGCTCCGCCGCTCGCATCTGTGACCGTGCCCCGGATTACGCCAGCGCTCTGCGCGGCCGAGGGGCGCGGAAAGGCCGTCACCAGGAGAGAAGCACAGGCGGCAATCAGGGCGACACGCTGGTACGGCGACATCAGAACCTCCCAGGCCGGCTACCGCGGGAAGCGGGGCCGACGTCTGAACCATCAAAATACTCATTTTGAGTATTCAAAATATTTTATATGGCAGATCAAATAGCAAGTCAAGCCGCGGAGTCTCTTGCACCGGGTGCTCGCAAACGGGGGTCTCAGCCGCAAGAACAGGTCGGGCCGGGATACGCCGGCTGCGGGGGGCTCTTATGAGGATCGAGCGTCGCTGTAGGACGCGAAAGACGACGGCGTCTCCCAGACGCGGATGTTGATGATGTTGATTCCAAGTGCGCGGCCCTCGTCGAAAATCAGCTTGGCGATCCGCTCGACCGTCGGGTTGCTCTCCAGGATGTAGATCGGCTCGTTCAGCTTCTGGAGCGGCGCGACCATCGGATCGTCGTGCCGCAGAATCATCTTGTGGTCCAGGTGCTCGTCGATCCACCCTTTGACGAGCCGCTTGATATCGCTGAAATCTGCGACCATGTTCCGGTTGTCGAGCGCCTCGGTGCTGACGTCCACTTCGACCACCGCGTTGTGTCCGTGCGGGTGCTTGCAGACGCCGTCATAATCGAGCAACCGGTGCCCGTAGCAGAACTCGATGCGCTTGGTGACAAGATACATGCCTTCATTATGACGCGCCCGGTGGTGCTGTTCTCAGCCGGCCTTGACAGCGCCGTTCTGCTGGTGCAGACCGCGCAGCGTTACGGACGCGCCCAACCGGTCTATGTGCGTTCCGGTCTCGCCTGGGAGATCGACGAGCAGGCATACGCGCAGCGCTTTCTCGCCGCTCTCCCGCCGGCATCAGGCGTCGGTGATCTCGTTGTGCTCAACGTCGACATGCGGGACGTCTACCCCGCGTCGCACTGGGCGATTCGCGGTGAAGCTCCCGCCTTCGACACGCACGACGAGGACGTCTATCTAGAGGGCCGCAACCTCGTGCTGCTCTCAAAGACCGCGGTCTTTGCCGCGCGCACCGGGTCGGACAGGATCGTGATCGGGCCGCTCGCAGGAAATCCTTTCCCGGATGCACGTCCTGAATTTTTCGAGACGATGGCGCGGGCACTGTCACTGGGCCTGGACGCGGCTCTCGAGATCGAGGCGCCGTTTCTGGCGCTTCACAAGGCGGACGTGATCAGGTTGGGAACCGAGCTGGGCGTGAGGTTCGAGCTGACGCTGTCGTGCATGCAGCCGGCCGGAGATCCGGCACGCCATTGTGGACGCTGCAGCAAGTGTCGGGAACGGCGGGATGCGTTTCGTGCGGCGCGGATCAGCGACCCGGCGAGCTCCGCGCCCCGATGAGTCCCGGCGCAACTTCCAACTACCAACCTCCAGCTACCAACTTCAGATTGCCGTGTTCCGTTGGCTTTTGGAAGTTGGAATTTGGCGGTTAGTTGAGCTTCAATCTGATCGCGCCGTCACCGCTGCGGACGCGCAGCAACTGACCGCCGCCGCCGATCGGTCCGCGCAATGTGCGTCGATCCCGCTCGCGACGTTCACGGTCGCCGTCAGTCCTCTCGATCGGCTCACCGAGGTCGCTGACGATTCGTCCATCGCCGGTGTGCGCGTCGACGTCCGCGCCGAAATCCCGTGGCAGGTAGAGCGTGACCGAGCCGTCGCCAGTGGTGATGTCCCATGCGTTGGTCATGCTGGAGCCGGGCTCCGCCCGGTAGACGACCGAACCGTCGCCAGTGTGCAATGTGACTGCGCCGAGGTTGCCGGAGACGTTGACGCTGCCGTCGCCGGTTTCCACGACCAGCTGTCCCTGGGCGGCCTCGACAACGACCGACCCGTCGCCCGTATCGAAGTTCATGTCACCCGACACCTCTGAGGCGCGGATGCTGCCATCGCCGGTCCGCAACTCGATGCGTCCACTCACCCGGTCGATCCGGATCGGCCCATCGCCGCTGCGGGCGCGGATGTTCGCTGACCGTGGGACCGATACGACCAGCCGCGCGTACGCGGTGTGCTCAATGCCGATCCGGCTGAAGGATTCATTCTTCGGCCGCTTCACCTCGAGATCGATGAGGTCCCCCGTTTGTTCAACCACGACCTGGAGCCCGTCGACGGCCTCTTTGCTGGGACCGCGCTTTTCAATCTCAACCAGGATGCCTGGCTTGTCCCAGCCCTGGATCTGGATCGACCCGTCGAAGGTGGCGACTCGAACATCAGGCGTGCCCTTGACGGTGAACCGCTTCTCTTCCCGCACGATCTCGCTGTGCGAATCGACTGCCACAACGCAGCCGGTCGAGGGGAAAAGACCCAGGCCGAGGGCGAACACCGGGACCAATGGCGGGTACTTCATACCCCCATAGACGGAGCCCCGGCGATATAGGTTTCGACGACCTGAAGCTGGGCGTCGAGGACCACCAGGTCGGCCACGGCACCCGGCACGATCGCGCCAAAGCCGTCCAGCCCCAGCTCCCGCGCCGGGGTCGTCGAGCACATCTGGGCTGCATCCACCACGCTGAACCCCATCGTCTTCACCAGCATCGCGAAGGCACGGTCCATGGTGAGCACGCTGCCGGCCAGCGTCCCGTCATCGAGGTAGGCGGCATCGCTGATGGTGATCCGCCTGCCGCCGAGACGTGCCGTCTGCCCGCGCGGGATGCCGGATCCGGCCGTGCCATCGGTGACCGCCATGATCTTCGACGCGCCTTTCGCGGCAACCGCTGCGCGCACCGCGCCAGGATGCACGTGGACGCCGTCGCAGATGATCTCGGCGGCAACGAGATCGCTCTCGAGGATCGCCCCCACCAGCCCGGGCTCACGATGCCCGAATGGCGACATGCGATTGAACAGGTGCGTGGCGTGCCGCGCGCCCGCGGCAATACCCTCGCGGGCCTGCGCGTAGGTGGCGCCCGAATGCCCGAGCGACACGCGGTGGCCGTGGTGGGCCAGGTCCGCGATGAGATCGAGGACGCCGTCGATCTCGGGCGCGACGGTGACAATTCCTACGTCGCCACGGGCGGCGGCGATCTCATCGAGTATGTCGGCGCCTGAAAAATCTCCCGGGCGCAGTTCGCGTGGCGCGCGAATGCAACCTTCAGGCTGCGCCCCCTTGAAGTCGCTGCTGATGAAGTTGCTCTCGAGATGCGCTGGAAGAACGCGGGCGGCGCCTGCCCGCCTCGTCTCGCGCGCGACTCGGACGCCCGCGAGCATCTCGCGCAATGACACCGGCGTGCACGCGATCGACGTCGGGCAGAAGGCGGTCACGCCGAATGGCGGAAGTCGCGCCGCGATCCGCGCGATGGCATCCGCACCATCGAGCGCATCGGTCCCCTCGATCCCGTGGACGTGGACGTCGATGAAGCCCGGGACGATGAAGTGGCCTTCGAGCTCGCGTCCCTCACCGGGACGGCATGCCTGCACCTCAGTGATGTGGCCGTGGTGGATCGAGACGCGCCCGGGCGTCAGCAGGCGGTCGGGGAGGACCACCGTCGCGCCGGTGAGATGAATCATGCGAACGAGTCCTCGGGGCCGTCCGGATTCCATCGGAGCTTCCGCCGCTCGATGGGGAGCGGCGGCGCGCCGCTGACGCGGAACAACTCCTCGTCAACGCGCGCCAGCAATCGGCGCAGCCACCGTTCGTCCGGGGCCGACAGCACGATCACCCCGGCGCCCTCGCCCGGAGGGAAGATCCGATCGTCTTCGTAGTCGTGATCGAGAGTGATCAGCGTCCGCGCCAGCTGCCGCGCCAGCCGGTAGTGCTCGATGTCGCGCGCCCGGCGAAGCTCCTTGTGCTCCATGACGAAAAACACGTCCCACCGCAGCCGGTCGCGCATGAACTGGACGACGCCGTTTGGAATATTGGCGTCGGCGTAGACGCGCGGCTCCGGCCGTACGGCGGCTACCGGTGCGAGTTCCGACGCCAGCGTTCCCAATCAGGTCTCCGTTCTCGGCACATCGCACTTCGCACAGCACATCGCACTTCGCACAGCACGTCGCACGTCGCACAGCACGTCGCACGTCGCACAGCACGTCGCACCTCGCACGTCGCACGTCGCACGTGTCTATCTATGCCTGTCGACTTCCGGCGGCTCGCTCTGGATCGGCTTCTCGTCGCCGGCGGCCCTGGCCTGCCGCACCAGATCCGCGACCATCGCGTCACGCTTGTGCAGCAGCTCCTTGCGCGGACGCCGATTGTGCGTCGAGCCCACGGTGTACTCACAGAACAGCGGGAAGGCGATCGTCGAGTCGACGTAGGCGACAACGGTGTCGGGCAGACCACCGGGATTGACCTTGCCCCAGCTGACGGCTTCTGCCGGTGTTGCGCCCGACAGGCCACCCCAGACGACCTGGTCGGTCGTGAACTGGATGAAGTAGTCGTTGCCGCCCTTGGGAATGCCGTAGACCTCCCAGAGGGTGGGCTGGCCCTGGAGGTAGAAGTTCTTCGGCGATCCGCCGCCAAGGATGATGCAGCCGTTCTTCTTCGCGGCGAGAATGATGGCGCAGACCTCGTTGACGTCCTTGTTGGGGTCGATCATCAGCGTGCCACCGTTCATCAACTCGTGGTACGCGATGTTCATCCCGATCGAGCTGTCGCCAGGCGACGAGGTGTAAACCGGCACGCCCGACTTGGCCGCCTGCGCGACCACCGAGTACTCCTCGCAACCGGGATTGCGCTCGAGCAGGTCGAGGCCGAGCCGATAGTGGAACTCCGAGGTCGACATCGCGCCTTCGATCTTCGAGCGGACGAGGAAGTCGCGGATGTACAAGTCCGTCTCCAGCAGCACGGTCGCCGGGAACAGGACGTCGTAGATCCGGATGATCCCCTGTTCGTACAACTCGACGTCGTCGAGAAACGGCGAGCCGCGGTGGAGCGAGAAGTTCAGCGCGTAGTGCAGGTCGTGATAGAGGTTCGCGCCGGTGCTGATGACGAAGTCGACCAGCCCCCGTTCCATCATCTCGATGACACAGCCGCCGAGACCGGCCGGCGTGAGCGCGCCGGCAATGGTCAGGCCGACGGTCGTGTCGCTCTCCGGCGTGAGCATCTTCTCGGTGTAGATCTGGCAGGCCTCCGACAGGCGGCCGGCATTGAACGCCTGGAAGCCGTTGTCGATTAGATGACGGACCTCGGCGCTGCCGCGCGGCCTGTAGTACTTGATGACTTTGCCGCTGAGATAATTTCCTTTGTGGCCCGGCGCGCCGGGTGATCGGTGGGGCACTGAACGACCTCCGAAATGTGAATAGCATAGTATGACCGACATGCAGGAACCGGTATTGGTCCAGGCCGACACCACGCTGTGGTGGGCAGCACTTTTTGCGCTCATCCTCGTGGTGCTGGTGATGCTGTTTTTCTGGATGAAGGGCCGGCGGCTCCCGGGGGAGCACGTCTTCCGAGCGAGCCGGTGGAGCCGCGGAAACATGCTGCTGCCAACCCAGGTGGTCGTGAGCCCCGGCAGCGTCCTTCATTACAAACCGGAGCTCTTTGGCGGACGGGACCAATCGATCCACATCAATCACATCGCCTCTGTGCTGATCGACCGCAATCTGTTCTTCGCGGATGTGATGATCGAGACGTCAGGCGGCACCAGCGCCGTCCGTTGCCACGGGCATCGCAAGCGCGACGCGGTCAGGATGAAAGAGCTGATCGAACAGTTCCAGTCTGCTTATTACCGCGGCGGCGGAGACAAGCGGGCCCTGCGGGCCGAGAGCGAGCGGCCGGCGTGAGCGTGGACGCGCAAACCCCTGGCGCGCGTGAGCAGGCCGACGAGCTGCAGCTGCGGTTTCAGTCGCTGGTTCAGTCGCCGCTCCGCGCCGGGCTGGTCCGATTTCTCTCGTCGCGACCGTCCGAGAGCTTCGATGTCCCGGGCCTGATGCAGGCGTTCGGGCGGATGCGCCTCGACATCCAGAACTGCGTCGGCGAACTCGTCACCTTTGGCCTCGCCGGCCAGGACGGTGAGGACGGCGGGGCGCGCTTCAGGTTCAAGCCCCCTGATACCGAGCTCGGCGCTGCACTGCTCAGCGAGTTTCTCGAGCGGCGAGTGCCCGCCAGTCACGAAGAGCGCTCGCCGGCGGTCGAACGATTCCGCGAGTTGATCGGCAGCGACGAGAAGATGCTGGTCGTGTTCGAGTGGATTCGCACAGCGGCCAAGTCCGACATCGCGGTGCTGATCCTTGGCCCGACCGGATCCGGTAAAGAGCTGGTCGCGCGGATGCTGCACGAGCTGAGCCGGCGCGCGAATCACAAACTGCAGACGGTCAACTGCGCGGCCCTGCCCGACAACCTCTTCGAGTCGGAACTCTTCGGGTACGAGAAAGGCGCGTTCACCGGCGCCAACGATCGCAAGCTCGGACGGCTGGAACTTGCCAACCGCGGAACGCTCTTCCTCGACGAAATCGGGGACCTGTCGATGCTCGCCCAGGCCAAGCTGTTGCGCGCGCTGGAGGAACGGCGCTTCGAACGCCTCGGCGGGAACGAGGTGATCGAGGTCGACTTCAGGCTCGTGTCGGCCACCAACAAGCCGCTGGATCTCAGCGCGAAGGACGGCCGCTTCCGGGAAGACCTCTACTACCGCATCAACGCGTTCTCGATCCGGTTGCCATCACTGCGCGAGCGCGCCGGCGACATCCCGGTCCTGGCCCAGCGGGCCCTCACCCGCCACTGCGAAGCCGCCGGTCTGCCACCGGACGCCAAGGTGCTCGCCAAGGACACCCTCGAGCTGCTGTCGCGCTATCACTGGCCCGGCAACCTGCGTGAGCTGGAGAGCGCGTTGTCGCGCGCCGCCTTGTCGTCCCCCGGCCGAACCATCCGTCCCAACGACATCGAGCTGCTCCACGCCGAAGCCGCGCCGGAAGCCCGGCATGGCGAACGCCTGGTGTCCCTGGCAGAAGCCGAGCGTGGCCATATCGCGCGGGTTCTCGACGCCGTCCGATGGAACAAGAAGCAGGCTGCAGAAATTCTCCAGATCAGCCGAGGTACCCTTTATCGTAAAATCCTCGAATACGGGCTCGATACCCGCGCCACGAGATCCGCGTAGCAGGGAGGCTGCGCCTGCTATGGAACATGGAACAGGGAAGATGGAAAAACTCATTATCCGAAGGGCTTTTCCATCTTCCATCTTCCATGTTCCATCTCTCGTCGCGGCGATCCTCCTGGTCCTGCCGACGCTCGCGGCCGCAGACGGCGCGGCGGCAAACGGTGGCAAGCTGGCGGCCGCGCTGCGGGCGCGCGCTGACGCACCGCATTCCACCTCCAGGGTCATCATCACAACGACGAGCGGCGGCCGCGCCGATGAAGCCATCCGTGCGGCGGGCGGCCGGCCTGGACGCTTCCTGCGCGCGATCGGCGGGCAGGTCGCGCTGGTGCCGGACTACGCGCTGCCGCGGCTCGCGGCACGGCCCGAGGTGCTGCGCGTCGCACTCGATCGCGAAGTGTCGGGGACGATGCAGCGCACGGCCGCGACGGTGGGCGCGAGCTGGGTGACCGACCAGCTCGGCTACGACGGCACCGGCATCGGCATCGCGATCATCGACTCCGGCGTCGCCAGCTGGCATGACGACCTCGGCCCTGACCGGGTCGCTCATTTCGTGGATTTCGTGAGCGATCTCCCGGTCGCACACGACGGCTACGGCCACGGCACCCAC
>JACDDJ010000464.1 GCA_013817065.1 Acidobacteriota bacterium | reverse complement strand
GTACGGCGCCAAGCGCGAAGATGTCGGCGCGGTGATCAACGCGCTCGCCGCGAACCTGCTCCGGCGACATGTAGCCGACCGTGCCGAGGACCATGCCCGGCTCGGTGCCGCCGCCGATCGTCGGTGAATCGGCGGTCGGCGTGGCGAGCTGCGCCGCGAGGCCGAAGTCGAGGATCTTCACGCGTCCGTCGCGCGTGAGGAAGATGTTCTCGGGCTTGAGGTCCCGGTGCACGATGCCCCTGGCGTGCGCGGCCGCGAGACCGTTGGCGATCTGGACGCCGATCTCGACCGCCTTGCGCGGCGTGACGGCGCCGGCGGCGATCCGCTGCCGCACCGTCCCTCCTTCGAGCAGCTCGGTCACGGCATACGTTGTTCCACCGTCCTCACCGACGTCGTGAATGGCAAGAATGTTCGGATGCGACAGCGCCGCGACCGCGCGGGCCTCGCGCTCGAAGCGGGCGCGGCGATCAGCATCCTGCGCGAGCTGCGGCGGCAGGATCTTGATCGCGACCTCGCGCTCGAGCCGCGTGTCGCGGGCGCGGTAGACCTCGCCCATGCCGCCTTCGCCGACCTTGTCGAGGATGCGGTAGGGCCCGAGACGAGCGCCGGCAGCGAGGCTATCCACCCAGGCGGTCGCTGCGGCGGTGGTCGATGGGTCTGCTCATGCGGATGGCGGATGGTACCCGACGCTGGAGGAGAACGGCAAACGGCTTCGGCTCGAACAGACGCGCGGCGAACGTCGCCTCGAGCGCCGGCAGCACGGCGCGGTCCTTGGGCCGGTTCTTCGCGCGCTTGCTGGCAATGACCCGTTCGAGCGCCAGGACGTGGAGCGACAGGCCGTCGATCTCGCGCACGATCGCGCTCGCCTACTCCTGCTCGAAGTCAGCGAGTCCATGCCGCCGTCAGCACGACGTCGAACGTTCCAATCCGTTACCGCGAGGACCTGTTCCGTGGCGATGAGTTCGGCGTCCCCTACGCCGGCGGTGGACGCCAGGGCTGCCCCGGTGTTTCTTCTGTGTTTCCCCTGTGGCCCTACTTGATAAAAAGCATCTCCCTGTATGTCGGCAGCGGCCACACGTCGTGCGGGACGATGACCTCGAGGCTGTCGGCGGCTTCGCGCAGGGCCTCCATCGCCGGGATCACCTTGTCGCGGAAGAAACGTGCGTGCTTTTCGGCGGCGCCGTCGTGCTGCTGGTCGAGCAGCCCCTGCAGGCGGTCAACGCGCACTTTGCACTCGTCGACGAGCTCGCACAGGGTGTCCAGCGCACGGCGCGTCTCCTTCGACGTCGCACCTGCGGCTTTGACGGCCGCCACGCTGCCGGCGAGGGTCCCCTGAAACTGATACGCCGCCGGGAGGATGTAGCGGTTCGCCATCAGGACCATCAACTGCGCTTCGACGTTGATGGTCTTGTTGTACTGCTCGACCGCGACCTCGTAGCGGGCATGCCACTCGCGCTCGGAGAGCACGCCATACTTTTCGAACGCCGCTACCACTTCCGGCTTCATCGCTTCGCCGTAGGCATCAACAGAGGTGCGGTGGTTCAGCAGTCCGCGCTTCGCCGCTTCCTTCTGCCATTCGTCCGAGTAACCGTTGCCGTTGAAGATGATCCGTTTGTTCTCGCGCACCACCTTGACAAGCAGCTGCTTGACCGCGGCCTGCAGCTTCTTGCCTTCCTTCAGCCCCTTCTCGAGCTCGGTCGCGCAGTAGTCGAGCGACTCGGTGATGGCGACGTTGAGGACGACGTTCGGCAGCGCGATGCTCTGGTTCGACGACACCGCGCGGAACTCGAACTTGTTACCGGTGAACGCAAACGGACTGGTGCGGTTGCGGTCGCCGGCGTCACGCGGCAGCTTCGGGAGCACCGCGACCCCGATGTCCATGATGCCGCCGCTCTTGGTGGTCTTCGCGCTTCCCGCCTTTTCGACCTGCTGGAAGATGTCGGTCAGCTGGTCGCCGAGGAAGATCGAGATGATTGCCGGCGGCGCTTCGTTTGCGCCGAGGCGATGGTCATTACCGGCGCTGGCGATGCTGAAACGCAGCAGACCCTGGAACTTGTTCACGGCGCGGATCACCGCGGCGCAGAACACCAGGAACTGGATGTTCTCGTGCGGCGTATCGCCGGGATTGAGCAGGTTGTTGCCGAGCTCGTCCGACATGCTCCAGTTCAGGTGCTTGCCGGAACCGTTCACACCCGCAAACGGCTTCTCGTGCATCAGGCAGGCGAGCCCGTACTTCGGCGCAATCCGCCGCAACATCTCCATCGTCATCATCTGGTGATCGGTGGCGACGTTGGCGTTCTCGAAGATCGGCGCGACCTCGAACTGGCCGGGCGCGACTTCGTTGTGGCGCGTCTTGAGCGGCACGCCGACACGATTGAGCTCGCGCTCCACTTCCATCATGAAGGCGAGGACACGATCGGGAATGGAGCCGAAGTAGTGGTCCTCCATCTCCTGGCCCTTGGGCGGACGCGCACCGAAGAGCGTGCGCCCGGCGTTGATCAGGTCAGGACGGTTGAAATAGAACTGGCGGTCGATGAGGAAGTACTCCTGCTCCGGGCCGCACGTCGCGGTCACGCGCGCGGCCTTGGATCCAAACAGCTTCAGGATGCGAACGGCCTGCTTCGAGAGCGATTCCATCGAACGCAGCAGCGGCGTCTTCTTGTCGAGCGCCTCGCCGGTCCAGCTCACGAAGGCGGTCGGGATGACGAGCGTGGTGCCGCTGCCGGTCTCGAGCAGCCACGGCGGGCTGGTCGGATCCCAGGCGGTGTAGCCACGTGCTTCGAAGGTGGAGCGCATCCCACCCGACGGGAAGCTCGACGCGTCCGGCTCACCGCGAACGAGCTCCTTGCCGCTGAACTCCGCGACCGCGCGGCCGTCGGCCGATGGCGACAGAAACGAATCGTGCTTCTCGGCGGTGATGCCGGTGAGCGGCTGGAACCAGTGCGTGTAGTGCGTTGCGCCGTGCTCGACGGCCCAGTCCTTCAACGCGCTGGCGAGGATGTCGGCCACGTTGGGCTCGATCGACTCACCGTGTGCGACGGCGCGGCGAAGCGAGCGGTAGACGTCCTTCGGCAGCCGGGCGCGCTGGACTTCCTCGTTGAAGGTGAGCGAACCGAATTCTTCAGTAGCCTTGCGCTGGCCGGCCGGCCGCACCTGCGCGGGGGTGGTGGCCCAGGTGGTGATGCTGCGGATGGCGTCTTTCGATGCGGGGGATCCCATGTGACTCAGTCCTTTCGTTCGACAAGAGAGTCATTATGCGCAGCCCGGAAATCGGAGAGCAATAGAAAACTGCATCCTGATGCTACTTTTTTGAGATATATACATAACATTGTGAAACATATACAGGACTACTACGCGGCTTTATTGGGAGAATTCGAACAAGTGGTGCTGCTGTCCCTGCTTCGCCTCGGCAACGGGACCTTCGGCGCCGCCATCCGACGGGACATCCAGGAGCGCATCGGCCGCGAGCTCCCCGTCAGCGTCGTCTACGTCACGCTGACGCGGATGGAGAAGAAGGGATTCGTAAAGTCGTACGTCGGCGAGCCGACGAAGAAGCGGGGTGGACGGCGGCGGCGGCACTACCTGATCGATACGCCCGGCGAGCACGCGCTCGGGCGGTCGTATCGGGCGCTCAGGCGGATGTCGGAAGGTCTCGAGGACCGACTCGCGCTACTTTAAGAAGAGCGTCATGCCCTGGCGCAGTACCGAGGTAATCACGCCGGTGCCGCCGACCACGCCGCCTGCCTCGGTCGTCTCCACTTTTGCCTTGCGGCTGTCGAACACGACCACCGCACTCCGTCCCACGACTTCGATCTGGCCGTTGCGAACGATGGCGGCAGTGGCCTCGTCGATGCCGACACCGATCATGCCGGGGTGGTCGAGCACCGCGCTGAGGAGCCGGTTGTTCCGCTGCCGCTGGAGGAAGTGTTGATCGAAGATGCCGTCCTCCCAGATCCCGAGGCCCCTGGCAAGTTCGGTCTTCCCCGCCGTCAGCACCTTGAGGTCAGCTTCCCCCGTGATCATCAGCTTTGAAAGGACGGCTGCGCCCGCGCTGGTGCCGCCGACGACGGCGCCGGCGCGGTAGCGCGCCCGAATCACTTCGTCGAGCCCGGTCCCGTCGATCGCCTTCATCAACCGGTTCTGATCGCCGCCGGGCATCCAGATCAGGGTCGAGGCCTCGAGCGCCGCCCTGGCGCCCGGTGCCGCGAAATCGACCTTCCGCGCCTCTTTGGCGCCGGCGTCGAGCCACATCTTGACCGAGCTCTCTCCGGCGTTCTCAACCGCGGATGACTGCGGCAGAACCGCGACGATCGCATTCTTGCCGCCCGCCAGCTCCAGCGTCCGCGCCACGATCGCGTCCGTGGTGCCGCCGCCCCCAACCGCGACGATGGCCCCGGTGGGCTGGGCGGAAGCCGTCGCGGCACACAGGAACAGGAGGACGAACGTTCTGATCGTGATCGACATGGGGACGAATTCTACCTTTACCGATCGGCCCTGCAAACGTCAGGCAGCCCTAAAT
>JACDDJ010000463.1 GCA_013817065.1 Acidobacteriota bacterium | reverse complement strand
CTGGTCGCGAAGGCGATCGCGGCGAAAGGCGGCATGACGCTTCTGCGGTCGATCCGGACGGTGAAGTCCGAATCCGACATGATGGTCGCCACACCCCAGGGCAACGTGAAGATCGCGGCAACTTCCTATGTGCGCTACCCGGGAGAGTTCCGCGTCGACGCGAAGGGCCCCGACGGCATGCGGATCCAGACCTTCGACTCTGGCAGCGCCTGGCTGAGCGACGGCGTGATCGCCGAGGATGCACCTGCGGCCTTCCGCCGGTCGCTCGAGGCCAGTGTGCAGCGCGACGGGATCGGCCTGCTCCTCGCACTCGCCGAAGGCCGGATCCAGGCTCGCCGCGTCGCGGACGTGACCGTCGACGGTCGCCCGATGCCGGCGATCGAAGCCGACCTCGCCGCGGCCGGCCGCGTCACCATCGCGTTCGACCCGGCCACCGGTTTGCTGGCCTACCAGCGCTATGGCGGCTCGGCCGGAGAGCCGACGACCGAAGAGACTTTCACCGACTACCGCCAAGTCCATGGCCTCCAGGTCGCTCACCACGCCTCCGTCCGCCGCGAAGGCCAGCCCCCGCTCCAACGCATCGTCCGCACCTTCGAAGTGAACGTTCCTCTCGACGCCGCGTTCTTCAAGAAACCCACCAAGCTCTGAGCACGTGGCACGTCGCACGCACGTCGTACGTAGCACGTCGCACGCACGTCGCACATAGCACGTCGGACGCAGCACGTTAGAATCTTCTCAAATGAGGGTGATGATCTCGTGCGGCGAGCCGTCAGGCGATCTCTACGCCGCGGCGCTTGCCGGGGAGATCCTTCGTCTCGACCCATCCGCAACCATCACCGGCTTCGGTGGCGACCGACTCGCAGCGGCCGGCGCAACCCTGGTCGAGAATTTCAGTGGACTCTCCGTCACGGGGCTGCTCGAAGTCGTGCGGCTCCTGCCTCGCACCTACGCGACTTACCGTCGCCTGGTTGCGGATGCCGAAGCATCGCGGCCGGACGTCTTCGTCGCAATCGACTTTCCCGACTTCAACTTCGTGCTGGCGCGCGCGTTGAAGAAGCGCGGCATCCCGATCGTCTACTACATCAGCCCGCAGCTCTGGGCCTGGCGCGCCGGCCGTATGAAGACGATGCGCCGGCTCGCTGACAAGGTGCTGGTGATCTTTCCTTTCGAGGAACCGATCTACAAGGACGCCGGGGTGCCGGTGGAGTGGGTCGGGCATCCTCTCTTCGATGTGCAGCCGTCGCTCGATCCGAGAGAAGCCTTCCTCGCCAGACACGGGCTGGACCCGGCGCGCCCGGTACTCGCTTTACTGCCGGGGAGTCGAGCGAACGAATTGCGCGAGATCCTGCCCGACGTCGCCACTGCGGCCGCCCTGGTACGAGCACAACTGCCGGACGTGCAGCTCGTTCTTGCGCGTGCGCCACACCTGCGCGATGAACTGCTTCAGCCTTTGGGCGCGCTCCCGGATGTCGTCACGGTGGAAGGGCAGACAGACGATGTGCTGGCGGCGGCGGATGCAGCGATTGTTGCGTCCGGCACCGTGACGGTGCAGGCGGCGCTGCACGAGTGCCCGATGGTTGTCGTCTACCGGCTGTCGCCCCTTACCTATCGAGTCGGCAGGCCGTTCGTCCACGTGGACACCTACGCCATGGTGAACCTCATCGCCGGGCGGCGCGTGGTGCTCGAGTTGATCCAGGACGAGTTCACGCCCGCAGCCGTCGCAGGCGAGGCGCTGCGTCTGCTCACCGATCGCGAGCATGCGGCGCGCGTCAAAACGGATTTGCGCGAGGTGCGTCAAAAGCTTGGCGGCCCGGGCGCCAGCCGCAGGGCCGCAGACGCGGTGCTGAGCCTCGCCGGCGCGCGCTACACTGGGTAATGCGTTTTCTTCTCCTGATTCCCCTAATGCTGGGCTTTGGCCCGGTCTTGTCTGCCACCGTTCTCATCCCTGCTGAATTTCGAGAGATCGTTGCCGGTTCACAGATCATCGTGTACGGCCGCGTCAGCGATGTCCGTGCCGAGTGGATCGATGGCCGCCGCCGGATCGAAAGCGTCATCACCCTCGAGCCGTCATCGTTCTACCGCGGAACGATGGCCGACACCGTCACCTTCCGGGTGCCAGGCGGGCAGATCGGGCGCTACAAGAGCGTCACCGTCGGCGCCCCCGAGTTCAAGGCTGGCGACGAGGTCGTGCTGTTCCTGAAGGCAAGAGGTCCTGCGGTGCCGCGGGTGTTCGGGCTCAATCAGGGTGTCTTCCGCGTGAAGGTCGACCAGCGGACAGGCCGTCGCACAGTATCGCAGCCGATCCTCATGGCCAGCGGTGTCGCGCCGCAACCGGTCGTGCGCGGGGCCCGGGATCGTCAGCCGCTGCCGCTGGACCAGTTTGCGACGCAGATCCGGTCCGTCCTTCAGGGAGGGGCCCGATGAAGCGTGCGCTCACGCTGCTTGTGACCCTGGCGTGCGTCGCCATGACCGGTGAGCCCGCAAGCGCGTATCTGAAGCTCGGTACGCGCGTCGGGGCGGGCACGGTCAACCTGCGATGGCAGGATTTTCCCGTCCGCTACTTCATCACCAACGCCGCGGGCGGCGGGGTGTCGGCCGCCCAGCTGCGCGATGCCGTGGATCGCGCGTTCGACAGCTGGACCTCGATAGAAACCGCCAGCATCTCGGCCGAGTTCGCCGGATTCACCCAGGCACGCCCGAATGACGACGATGGGTTGACGGTGATCGGATTCCTGAATCAGCCAGATCAGGATCGAACGCTTGGCGCGACGTCATTCCTGGTCGATACGCTGTCGGGCGAGATCGTCGAGGCGGAGATCTACTTGAACTCTTTCTTCTCCTGGTCGGTCGCGTCGGCCGGCGAGGCGAACAGGTTCGACGTCGAATCGATTGCGCTTCATGAGATCGGACACCTCTTCGGGCTCGGGCACTCGGCCCTCGGCGAGACCGAGCTGCGCAGCGGCGGACGGCGTGTTCTCGCTGCCGAGGCCGTCATGTTCCCGATCGCGTTTTCCGCGGGCTCGATCGCCGGACGAACGCTGCGCGCCGACGACATCGCCGGGATCTCGGAGATCTATCCCTCGAACGTCTATCGACGCGAGCGCGGCAGCATCAGCGGCCGCATCACAAAGGCCTCGCAGGGTGTGCTCGGCGCACACGTCGTGGCCTTCAACCTCAGGACCGGAAAGCTGGTTGGCGGGTTCTCGCTGAACCAGGACGGCAGTTTCGTCATTGCAGGTCTGGAGGCGGGTGCCCACGCCCTCCGCGTCGAGCCACTGGACGACGGCGATGTCGAGAGCTTCTTCGATTTGACTCTCAACATCGATGTGAATTTTCGCGCGAGGTTCCACGACCGCATCGTGGTCGTGCCGCGCGGCGGTGGCACCAGCGACGTGCAGATCAGGGTGGAGCCCAAATGATTCACCGGTATGTGACGTGCGGCCTTCTGGCGCTCATGCTGCTGCTCGGCGCAACCGATGCGGCGGCCCAGGTGTGGGTCGGCCGCAGCGGCCCGCGCGCCGGCGCGGTCGAGATCAGCGGCGGCGGAACGTGGAGCGCCGGCCAGGATCTCGGCGAGCGGGCGGCGACATTGACCCCGAATCCCGGCGCAGGATCCAGCTCCTTCGACCTGTTCCAGACCGAGCAGAGGCTGAAGCCGGTGTTCGGCGGGCAGGCAATCGTCGGCTACTACATTACCCGCGCCTTCGCCATCGAGGGAGGGATTCAATACTCTCGGCCCACACTGTCGGTCACCCTCAGCGACGACTTCGAGGAGGCGCCGTCACTGACCGCGACGACGGCGATTACTCAATACCTCTTCACCGGGTCGGTGGTGTATCACTTCGGGACCTCACCCAGCGCCGTGCCGTTTATCGCCGTCGGGGCCGGGCACCTTCGTGACGTCCACAACGGCAACGAGCTGCTCGAGACCGGGATCGAGTATCACGGGAACGTGGGTGTGAAGTGGTGGACTGGCAGCGGGCGTGGGCGGATCGGGGTGCGAGCCGAGGGCGGCCTCTCGATGCGGACCGGTGTCTTCGACTTCGACGATGAGCGGCGCGTCGTGCCGACCGTCGCGGTGTCACTCGCATATCTGTTCTAGCGGCTCTCGCACGAGGTCGTAGGACGCAATGGTGCGTCCTGCCCACTCGGCGCCTGACTGCCCGTTCAAACCCACGGCGATCCCGTCCTTCCACTCGAGCCGGGCGCGGTGGACGTGACCGCACAGCACCAATCGCGCTCCGGCGGCCCTCGCCGCCGCCCAGAACCGGTCGCGCCCGTCAGCCGGAATCATCATCGGCACCCGCACTTCGCGGAGGAAGTGGCGCAGACGCGACGTCGGATTCCAGCGAAACTCAGGCGCCTCGAGGGGGTAATGGTGAATAAGCAGAACGAGGCCGCCGTCACCCTTCAGCGTCGTCAACCACTCCAATTGTTCGGGCTGGACAGCGCCAATCGCGTGGCGCACCGTCAGCGTGTCTCCGTGAATGCGTAAGGGACGCCAGGCAATCGGGACGGTATCGAGC
>JACDDJ010000462.1 GCA_013817065.1 Acidobacteriota bacterium | reverse complement strand
TGCCGCCACACCTCCTCTCCGTCGAGTTCTTCATCGTCGAAGAAGGCGCCGGGGCGGTCGCCTTCGCTATCCTCACCGTCACACCGGACGATGTGATCCTCGAGATGTGCGGGGACCGCGATCCGGGGGGCGCACGACTGGGCGCGCTGCTGCAGGTGCTTCGTGCCCGAACACCGGCCGAGTCAGCGATGGGGATCACCTGCTTTCTCCCACCGCACTGGCTGCCGCCGCAGATCGAGATCGAGTCGAGCGAAGCCGTGCGCGAGGTGATGATGGTGAAGCCGTTGAAAGAGGGCGTGCTCACCGCGCCACTGCGCGACAGCGACGTCCTCTACTGGCATGGGGATCTCTTCTAAACACGTGCGATGGGCGACGTGCTACGTGCGACGTGCTGTGCGACGTGCGACGTGCCACGTGCAGTGCTACGTGCTACGTGCGACGGGATTTCAGCGCCTTGGTGATTTCGCGCGCGGCGTTCTGACCTGACGCGCCGGTGATGCCGCCGCCGGGGTGGGTTCCGGATCCGCAGAGAAACAGTCCTTCGATCGGA
The DNA here is from genome assembly GCA_013817065.1 of Acidobacteriota bacterium. Lineage (GTDB taxonomy): Bacteria > Acidobacteriota > Vicinamibacteria > Vicinamibacterales > 2-12-FULL-66-21 > JACDCA01. Next base: position 3,992 of record JACDDJ010000462.1, on the reverse strand, counting down.
GTGCGGTACTGGGCCCAGCCCAGAATGGGGCGCATCGTGAACAGCTGATCGAGCGCCGGTTCGCCGTGATAGATCTGTCCCCCGGTGAGCCCGTAGGTTCGTTCGAGGTCTGACGGGAGCAACACCTGCGTTGCTTCTACGAGCCCACCGATACCCGGAGCGTACTGCTCCAGGGTCCTGAGGACGACAGCGGCCAGGTCGCTGCGGTGCTGATCCCAATGCGTCGCGCCCGCCACCTTGTACGGAACGAACTGGACGTGCGCCGAGAGCACGTGCTTGGTCATCGGGGCGAGTGACGGATCGCTGAGCGTCGGGATCGTGAAGTCGAGGAATGGGTGTTGCGGAATCTCCCCGTACTTTGACGCGTCGAAGGAGCGTTCCAGGTAGTCGATGCCGGGAGCGATGATCAGCCGCCCGTGGAGGTCAGCGGGATTCGCGACACCGGCAAAGGACGGCAGGCCGCCGAGCGCGAGATGAACCTTCGCGACCGTCCCGCGCATCCGGAAGTTGCGGACCTTGGTCATGAAGCCCGGGTCCAGGTTGACGGCGTCGATGAGATCGAGGAATGTGCGGCGCGGGTCGGCATTGGAGATCACGGCGCGAGCGCGGATCTCGGTGCCGTCTTCGAGGATCACCCCGGTGGCGCGATCCTCCTCGACGATGACGCGAGCGACACGCGCGCCGGTGCGGATCTGGACGCCCACCGATCGAACCGCCTCGGTGATGCCCTTCGCCAGCGCTGCAGGGCCGCCCTTGACGGTGACGCTGCTGCCGCCAGGCATCGGATCGATGGCGGCGTTGAGGAGCAGCACCGCGCCGCTGCCAGCCGACCATGGGCCCTGCGCCGTACCAAAGACGCCACGAGTGGCGACCGCGGCCTGCAGAAGATCCGTCTCGAAGAACTCCGATACGAGGTCGGCTGCCGCCATCGGACCCCATCGCAGCAGGCGGAAGCTGTCTTTCTTCCCCAGTGAGCGGAATCGTCGTCCTGTCTTGAGCAGCTCCCACAGCTCTCCGGCGGCGGGGGAGTCGATGTCAGGCGGCGTCATCTCGAGCAAGTCGCCGAGGAATCCGCCGAGCCGCCGCAGTACGGCGCAGAACTCCGGATAGTTCGCCGCGTCCTTCTCTGAGAATGGACGGATCGCCTCGGCGGTCCGCGCCGGATCGGCAGCAAAGACGAGCGCCCTACCATCAGCGTCGAGCGCGACGAGCCGCGGATCTGGACGGATGAACGTCACTGCACGCCCGATCCCCATGTCGCGCGCGACCGACGGTCGGAGCGGCCCGATGCTGTTGGCCAGCGGCGCCTGGTAACCGGGCGCGAACGTTTCGTTGGCGACACAGCCGCCGGTCGCGTCCCGACTCTCCAGGATCAGCGGCCTCAGGCCGGCCTTGGCAAGGTAAAAGGCCGTGACCAGGCCGTTGTGCCCGGCGCCGATGATGATGACGTCAGCGCTGCCGCTCACTGCTTACCGTCCTTGATGATGCGCTGAGCGGCGTTGCGGCCGGGTGCGCCCATGATTCCGCCACCCGGGTGAGTGGCGGACCCGCACATGTAGAGGCCCTTTACCGGCGTGCGGTATTGCGCCCATCCCGGCGCTGGTCGCAGGAAGAACAACTGTTCCAGCGTCAGCTCGCCCTGGAAGATGTTCCCTTCGGTCAGCCCGAAAGTCCGCTCGATGTCGAGCGGCGTGAGCACCTGCCGGTGCAGGATGATGTCCTTGATGTTCGGCGCGTGCTGCGCGATCGTGTTGATGACCGTGTCGCCGAAGGCGTCGCGGTGGTCGTCCCAGGTGCCGCCCTCTTTCAGGTTGTAGGGGGCGTACTGGACGAAGCAGGACATCACGTGCTTGCCGGGTGGCGCGACCGACGGATCGGTGAGACTCGGGATGACCATGTCGATGTACGGACGGCGCGAGTAGCGTCCATACTTCGCCTCGTCGTAGGCGCGCTCCATGTACTCGACGCTCGGTGAGATCGAGATGGCGCCGCGGAGGTGCGCACCCTCGCCCGGCATCGCGGTGAAGTTCGGCAGGGCATCGAGCGCCAGATTTACCTTGCCGGAGGATCCACGGTACTTGTAGCGGCTGATGTCCTCGAGAAATTCTTCGGGCAGGTGCTCAGTGCCCACCATGTGCAGGAAGGTCAGGTTGGGATCCACCGACGAAGAGACAACATCGGCGGTGATGTAGTCGCCATTCGAGAGGACCACTCCCGCCGCGGCGCCGTCCTTCACGATGATCTTCGAGACCGACGCTTCGGTCCTGATCTCAACACCGGCCTCGCGCGCCGCATCGCCGATCGCATTCGAGATCGCGCCAGTACCGCCGCGGGCGAATCCCCACGAGCGGAAGGCGCCATCGATCTCTCCCATGTAGTGGTGCAGCAGAACGTACGCCGTGCCGGGCGATCGCACACCGAGGAAGGTCCCGATGATCCCCGACGCCGACATCGTCGCCTTCAGCACGTCGGTCTCGAACCACTGGTCCAGGAAATCCACCGCCGACATCGTCATCAGCTGGACCTGGTTGTACTTGTCCTGCTCGCTCAGCGCCCGAAACCGTTTGCCGAGGAACATCAGGTTCATGAGACCGCGGGGGTCGAGGGAGGTGGGATCCGGCGGCGTCATGTTGAGGATCGGTTTTACGAACCGTCCCATTTCGACCATCGCCTTGCCGTATTCGTCGTAGGCCTCGACGTCCACCTTCGAGTGGCGGGCGATCTCTCGACGGGTCCTGGCGTGATCGTTGACGCGCCACAAGTGGTCCCCGTTCGGCATCGGGGTGAAGGTACCGTCCAGTGGCAGGATCTCGAGGCCGTGGCGTGGCAGGTCGAGCTCGCGGATGATCTCGGGCCGCAGCAGCGACACCACGTACGACGCGACCGAGAACTTGAAACCGGGGTAGATCTCTTCCGTCACCGCGGCGCCGCCGAGCACGTGCCGCCGCTCGAGGACGAGCACCTTTCGCCCCGCCTTGCCGAGGTAGGCGGCGTTGACCAGGCCGTTATGGCCTCCCCCGATCACGATGACGTCGTACTTCTTCACGCCAGCATTCTATAATCTCGGCGAGATGCCGATCGGTACCGCGGTCCACGAGCGCACCTTCGCCCTGTGTGAAAGCCTGAACTTTCGCGAGTGGTCGGGCTACTACGCGGTCAGCGCGTACGAGGGGCACCACGAGCACGAATACAACGCCATCCGCAACGCGTCGGCGCTGATCGACGTGTCCCCGCTCTACAAGTATCTCGTCACGGGACCAAATGCGTCCAGGTTCGTCGATCGCATCATCACGCGCGATGTCGCGAAGATGACGGTGGGCCAGGTCTACTACACGCCGTGGTGCGACGAGCACGGCAAGGTGATAGACGACGGAACGGTATCGCGGCTCGACGACCAGGTGTTCCGCTGGACGGCGGCAGATCCGTGTCTGCGGTGGTTCACCCAGAACGCGGCCGGCAGGGACGTCCATATCGAAGATATCTCCGAGGAGGTTGCCGCCCTGGCGCTGCAGGGCCCGACGTCGGCGAAGCTGCTGCGCGCCGTCGCGCAAGCCGATATCGACGGCTTGAAATATTTCCGCGTCGTCCGCGGGACGCTCGGTGGCGTGCAGGTCGAGATCTCGCGGACCGGCTACACCGGTGACCTCGGTTATGAGATCTGGATGCCGGCCCGTGATGCGGTGAAGGTCTGGGACGCCTTGATGGCAGGTGGCAAGCCGTTCGACATCAAGCCCGCCGGGATGCTGGCGCTGGACGTGGCGCGAATCGAGGCCGGGCTCCTGCTCATCGAGGTCGACTTCTTCAGCAGTAAGAAGGCGATGATCGACGCACAGAAATACTCGCCTTACGAGATGGGACTGGGTCGGCTGGTCAGTCTCACGAAGGGGAAATTCATTGGTCAGCAGGCGCTGAGAAAGGAACACGCTGCCGGCCATGCGCGACAGATCGCCGGCCTCGAAGTCGACTGGACGGACGTCGAGGCGATCTACGAG
>JACDDJ010000461.1 GCA_013817065.1 Acidobacteriota bacterium | reverse complement strand
CTTGGGAAGCGCGTGGACGTTGTGGAGGATGCCGTCGGAGTTGAGGATCCTGTAGGCCTGACCGACCATGATCCCCATGACGTGCGGCACGTACTGACAACCTTTCTGATCGAGCACCACCGGCGTCTTGGGAGCCGGCCAGGTCTTGCCTGACGGGAGCCCCTTCGAGACCCAGACCATGATGTTCCCCATGGTGCTGCCGCTGCCGAGAGCGAGCATCTCGTTCGGCACGGGCCCCGAATGCTTCTTGGCGCACGCGGGGTCGGCGTCCATGGCGAGCGGCCTGAGTGTCGGCGCTTTCCCCGCGAACGTGACGGTTCCGGTGATGGACGAGGCGGCGAGCGCGAAGCTCGGCCAGACCAACACCGAAACCGCGGCCAACCCAGCCGCCAGCCACAACCTGTTCTCTGTCCCGCGCATGCTCGGCTCCTTGTTCTTGAAGGGTTCCGGTATCGGGTTATGACACCGGGTCTCCGCAAGTCACGATTCAGACATGAGGTCCGAATGGCGCGACTCTACACCGGGCGCGCCGTCTGTGCAACCCACCTTCGCGCCCTCAGACGTTCTCAAAGGCCAGCGATTCGGCAAGCCTCGGGTCGCGCAGTGGAATGAGCGCCTCCCGGCGCATCAGCCAGCTCGCCGCGGCCACGAAGCACCCGCCTACCGTCACTAGTGCGGCGACGTCCAGAATCGACGGGCTGACCCCTTGAGGATGGAGCGTCGGCATGACCTGCCAGTAGAGATCCAGGAAGTGCATGGCGAGCAGCCACGCTCCACCGAGCGCCAGGGTCACTCCGTTCCGCTTCACGCTCCGCCCCATCAAGTAAAAGAACGGCGCCACGAAGTGTCCCGCCATGAGGACGAGCGAGACCGTCATCCATGACCCTGTCATCCGCGCCTTGTACCAGATCGTTTCTTCCGGGAGGTTCGCGTACCACATCAGGAAGAACTGGGAGAAGGCGATATAGGCCCAGAACGCCGTGAACGCGAAAAGGAACTTCCCGACATCGTGCAGGTGCTCGGCGTTGATGACCGTGTTCAGCAGCCCGGCATGTCGCATCGCCACTGAGACGACCGAGAGCAGCGCGATGAATCCCACGAAGGCACCCGCGAAGAAATAGACGCCGAACATGGTCGAGTACCAGTGCGGTGTGAGCGACATGATCCAGTCGATCGAGGCGAAGGTCTGGGTCAGCGCCAGGACGATGAGAGAGGGCCCGGCGAGGCGACGGAGGCGAGCCGATACGGCCGGATCCCCTGTCACATCCTGGCCGCTCGAGCCGCGGTAGTAGAGGACGGCGATGAACGACCAGATAACGAAGTAAATCGCCGCCCGGATCAGGAAGAACGGCACGTTCAGGAATGGCGCCTTCCACTGCAGCAACGCATCATGCTCGGCCGCGCCGGCGTGGGCCCATTCGTAGAGATCGTGCACGCCGAGGAACACCGGCAGCGACAGAGCCGCCATCACGGGCAGCGTTGCGAAGACCGTCTCCCCGATCCGCCGCAGCACGATCCCCCATCCTCCCTGGGCTGCGTACTGGATCAGCACGAAAAAGAGGGCGCCGAGCGCAAGGCTCAGAAAGAACAGGAACGACACCAGCCACGAAAAGAAGAACTGCTTCGGATTCGCCGCACCGAGGATCGCGCAGGTTACCCCACCCAGCAAGGCGACGACGGCGGCAATGACCGGAATCCGGTTCCATGCGTGCCCCGGCGGGATCCGCAGGGGGTCAGATCTTGATTCTTGCATGGATGTTTTCTCCAGGGGACAGGGCCCGAGAGTCGGAACGCAGGCCGTCACATCGAGAGGACAACGCTGCAAGAATCAAGATCTGACCCCTTCCGACGACTCCAGGAGCTCGACGCTGCGCGCGCCCAGGGACTCCAGCAGCTTCCGGGTGGCCGACGGATCGAACCGCGGATCCCACGATTCGATCGAGATGAAGAACGCGTCGTCGGTGACCCGCTCGAAGACCTTGGATTCGAAGAGCGGATGATGGTGCATCGGGAGCCGGTTCAGAGCGAACATGCCGAAGACGGCGCCGAGCGCGCCGAAGAGGACCGCCACCTCGAAGGTAACCGGGATGAAGGCGGGCCACGTGAAGAACGGCTTGCCGCTGATTACGAGGGGATAGGCGCTGGTGTGGACCCACCACTGCAGCGCGAACCCGGCCGCGACGCCCGTCAATCCCATGACCAGGACGATCCAGGGAAGCGTGGAGCGCCGCAGCCCCATCGCTCGGCTGAGACCATGGACAGGGAACGGAGTGTGGGCGTCCCACCGCGTGAAGCCCGCGTCACGCACCCGCTCGCACGCGTGATAGAGCGCCGCCGGCGTCGCGAACTCGGCGAGGACGCCGTAGTACGGACCCTTCGGAAGCCGCGCGAGCAGCGGCATCTGGAAGCTCCATCGGGAGCCCGCCGTCGCGCCGTTAACGAGGGCCGGCGCTTCCGCCTTCGGAGGCTGGTCGACATGAGCGGGCGGGGGCTCGGCTCCCGGCTCATGCCAATGCGGATCGGCCTGCGGCAGGACGGTCTTGACCTCGGCGGTGGCTACCATCGGAAGAAAGCGGACGAACAAGCAGAACATCGTGAAGAAGAGCCCGAAGCTTCCAAGCAGACACATCACGTCCCACATCGTGGGGCTGAAGTAGCCCCACGATGAGGGCAGGAAGTCGCGGTGCAGCGAGGTCACGATGATCACGAACCGCTCGAACCACATCCCGATGTTGATGACGATCGACACCACGAACAGGATCGGGATGCTGGTGCGCGCCTTCTTGAACCAGAAGATCTGAGGGCTGATCACGTTGCAGGTGACCATGATCCAGTAGGCCCAGGCGTACGGTCCGAGGGCGCGGTTCAGGAACGTGAAGAGCTCATAGGGGTTCCCGCTGTACCAGGCGGTGAAGAACTCCGTGGCATAGGCGTAACCGACCATCGTCCCGGTCACGAGCATGATCTTCGCCATGAAGTCGAAGTGCCGGAGTGTGACGATGTGCTCGAGGCGGAACGCCTTGCGGCAGATCACCATCAGCGTCAGCACCATGGCGAAACCGGAAAAGATGGCGCCGGCGACGAAGTAGGGCGGGAAGACCGTCGTATGCCAGCCGGGCAGGAGGGAGACCGCGAAATCCATCGAGACGATCGAATGGACCGACAGGACCAGCGGCGTCGCAAGGGCGGCGAGCAGGAGGTAGGCGGTTTCGTAGTGATGCCATTGCCGCACCGAGCCCCGCCATCCAAGCGCAAAGAGACCGTAGAGGAACTTCCTGGTCCGGGTCTTCGCCCGATCGCGCATCGTCGCCAGGTCCGGGAGCAGGCCGACGTACCAGAACAGGAACGAGACGGTGCCGTAGATGCTGACCGCGAAGACGTCCCAGAGCAGCGGACTCCTGAAGTTGGGCCACGTCCCCATCTGGTTCGGGAGGGGGAACATCCAGTAGGCCACCCAGACGCGTCCCACGTGGATCCCCGGGAACGTCATGGCGCACATGACCGCGAAGATCGTCATCGCCTCGGCCGAGCGGTTGATCGAGGTACGCCACGTCTGGCGGAAGAGAAAGAGGATCGCCGAGATGAGTGTCCCGGCGTGCCCGATCCCGACCCAGAACACGAAGTTCGTGATGTCCCACGCCCAGCCGACCGGTTGGTTCAGGCCCCAGATGCCGATCCCCTCCCAGAACAGCCACGCGACCGCCACGCCGAGCAGACTGAGGAGCGCGACGGAAGGGATGAAGAACAGCCACCAGCCGATTGGTGTCGACCGCTCGACCGGCTCGGCGACGACTTCGGTGATGGAGTGGAAATCGGGCGAGCGCAGAATCAGCGTAGGACGGCCGGCGACAGGATTGTCGAGCAGCTCTGCTTCGGTGTGGGCCAAGCCTGTCCCCCGCTTCGGCTGTTGAGAACGGGCCGTTTGTACCATCGTGGCCCGGCGGGAGTCAAGCGTCCACCCTAATCCACGTTGGCCAGCTGCGCGAGGATCGCGTCAATGGACGCCTTCGCGCACGTGAACATCGGCGTGTCTCGCTGCGTGTAGAGGCTCGCCTCCGTGTAACGCAGCCGCCCCACCAGATCGACGAACTCCTGCGGGTAGTCCGAGTCGAAGGCGACGACGAAGTCCTGATCGTCGATGCCGTAGCTGTAGCTCGAGTTCAGGCTGACGCCTTTGAACGGCGCCGAGGCGGCAATGTGCTCATCCATCATCCCCTGGCGCGCGTGCGGCGACAGGCGGTACCACGCCCGCGTCTTCGTGAAGGGGTACACGAACAGATACTTGCCCTCGCCCGGCAGCAGTTCGAGCCCCTCGCCAGCGCCCTTCATTTTGTTGACGTAGGGCGACCGGCGCTGCATCGACAACAGGCTGTGCACCTGCGTCAGGTAGGCGCCCAGCCGCGACCGCCTGATTGACGCTTCCATCGACTGGAAGCACAGCGGGTCGAACGCGATCCGCCACAGCATGAAGTCGACGTCCGCGCGCAGGCCTATGAGTGAGTAGGTGCGGAGGATCAGCTCCTCTGAAGCCTCCCACGTCCGCAC
>JACDDJ010000460.1 GCA_013817065.1 Acidobacteriota bacterium | reverse complement strand
GCATTGTTCGGCGCGTAGTAGAGGCGGAAGAAGCTCTTGACGTCCTCCTCGGATGCTGCCGACAGATCCGCCATACTGCCGATGACCGACCAGGAGTATGGATGCCCCGGCGGATACATGGCCGCCGAAAGAATTTCCCCGACTCGCCCGTAGGGCTGATTGTCGATCCGCTGCCGCCGCTCGTTCTTGACGATGTCGCGTTGTGCGTTCAGCTTGGCGATGTCGAGCGCATCGAGCAGAAAGCCCATGCGATCGGCCTCCAGCCAGAGTGCGGTTTCGAGGTAATTGGAGGGCACCACCTCGTAGTACAGCGTGCGGTCGTTGTCGGTGGTGCCGTTGTTGTCACCACCGATGCCGCTCGTGTACTTGTCGTGCAATCCGTATGGGACGTTTCCCGAGCCAGTAAACATCACGTGCTCGAAGAGATGGGCGAAACCGGTCCTGCCCTTCTCCTCGTTCTTGGATCCGACGTGGTACCACATGTTCACGGCCACCGACGGCGTCGTCCGGTCCGGTGCGAGGATGACCTGGAGGCCGTTCGGCATCGTGGAGTGCTCGAAGGGGATGTTGATCGACGTCGACGAACCGGCGGCCGGTGGTTTCTGTTGCGCGACCGGAGCGGCCGTGGCAAGCGCAAGCCCGATTACCGCGAGCAGCGGGGTTCTGTGTTGTTTATGTGCCATGGATCCTCTTCAGAATGGTGGATGGAAGATGGAAGGTGGAAAAGTGATCGGCTCGCGGCTCCCGGCTTTTAGCACTGGCGCTTCAAGGGGCAGTCTTTACCATCTTCGATTTACCATCTTTCATCGACGGGCCTCTATTTCTTAACCGGGCCCGGAGTAGGGCCGGGAGCCGGCCCTTTCGAGAGCGACTTGTAGTACTCCTCGACCAGCTTTCGGAACTCCTCGGGGACGTCACCGTCGCCTGAGAGCAGCACTTCGTTGCCCTTCAGTTCCGTCTTCCTCCGCAGGTTGAATTCGAAGCGTTTCACCGCGTCGGCGGCCTGCGTTTGCAGACGTTCGAATTGCGCCGGATCGCTGAAGACCTTGTCGCTGTCGAGAGCGCGTAGTTTCTTCAGCATGTCGGCGACCGCGGCCTGGTCGTCCTTGCCGACCGTGCGTCGCAGTTGTTCCGCCGCGTTCGCCATCTGGCGGACCTCGGCGCGGAACTGCCGCGCATCCTCGGGCGTCAGCCCGCGTCCGCCCATGCCGGGACGGCGATCACCGGAGCCACCGCCAAGCTGCGGCGCGCCGGTCGTATCCCCATCGCCGCCGCGGCCTTCCTGCGTTCGACCGCCTTCGTTGCGACCGCCCTGGCCACCCTGCTGGCCGGCTTGCTGTTGACCCTGGCCGCCCTGGCCCTGCCCCTGGCCCTGACCGCGGGCGTCCTGCTGGGACTGGCGGTTCTGTTCGGCACCTTCGCGATTCTGACCGGCACTCTGTTGACGGTTCTGGTCGGCACCCTCGCCACTCTGACCCGTACCCTGTTGGCGGTTCTGTTCAGCACCTTCGCGATTCTGCCCCGCACCCTCCCGGTTCTGTCCCGCACCCTCCCGATTCCTATCTGCACCCTCAGGCGCAGCGTTGCCCTGCCGCTCGCGGGCGCGCTCGCCTAGCGACTCCATGTTGCGCGACAGCTCCTGGGCGCGTTGCAGCGCCTGTGACTGCGGGTCCGGACGCGTGTTGCCGAGTGCGGCCTGCGCTTCACCGAGCTTGTCCTCCAGCGCCTGCAGGTTGGACCCGATCTCGCGTTCGAAATTCTCGGCGTCACTCTGTGCCATGCCGGACCGGACGACAGCGCCGGAGTAACGGATCTTGTCGCGGACGCGGTTATCGCGAAGACTGCCCGCGGCCTCGCTCATGCGGCGCGAGGCATCACGCTCCTCGCGGCGCATGTCGGCGGCAGCGCGGCCGATCTGCTTTTCGAGCTCGCTCACGTTCTTCTCGAGCTCGCCCTTGCGGTCGACCAGCTGCTGCACCTGCGCCTGGTTGCGATTACCCGGCGCACCCAGCTTGCCGACCTCGCCGGCGATCGCCTTCTGTTCCTGCGCGATCTCTTCGGCGCGGCGTTTCGCGTCGTTGACGTCGCGTTCGGCGCGCCCGGTCTGGGTGCGCTGCAGTTGCTGCTCCGCGCGCCGCAGTCGCTCGAGCGCTTCGGCCGACTGCGCACCGCCGGCCTGTTCGCCGTTGGCCGCGGCTCGCCGCATTGCATCGGCGGCCTGCCGCAACTGTTGTGCGGACTGCGCCAGGTCGGCACGGTTCTCTTCGCGCGACAACTGCTCGAGGCGACGAGCGGCCTCCTCGGCCTGCTCGGCCAGCTCGCGCTGCGAGGCGCCGGAGCCACCACCCGACTGCTGCTGCCCGGCGGCGGCGCGGCGACGCTGGCGTTCAGCCTCTTGTTCCTGCCGCCGTGCGAGCTCCTTGAGCTTCTCGGCGAGCTCGTCGATCTGGCGGTCTGCCTGCTGCTGCGCGGCCTGCTGGCGCATCTCGTACTGATTGGCCATGCGGTCCACTTCGAGCTCGAACAGATCGGAGAGATCGCGATTCTGCTGCTGGCCGCCACCGCCGCCCTGTTGCTGCTGGCGCGTCTGGACCTGGACCTGGTATTCCTCTTCGGCCTGTTGCAGGTACTGCAGCGCCTTCTGCTCGGGCGCCAGGGCCGCGTCCGGAGCAGCGGCCTGCAGGTGCCCTTCCGCCGTCTTCATTTCGCCGATCGCTTTCGGCAGCAACTCGAGGATCGTCTTGAACGCGGGGTCGTCGCTCACCCGCTGGGTCATCTGCAGAACGAGTTGTTCGACCTGCTCGCGCAGTTTGACCTGCGACAGTTTTACCACCGTCGTGTTCTCGCGCAGGGCTGCGGCCGACAGGGTCTTACGATCGCGCTGGATGTTGAACGTCGCGGCGACGATCTTCTTCTGCTGATCGGACAGGTTGTTCGGACCGTTCTCTTCTCCGCCGCCGCCACCGCCACCCCCTCCGCCGCTGGCCTGGGACGGCGCCTGCCGGAAGTCCTTGCTCAGGGGACGAATGCGGACGAAATAAATGTCGCTCGTCGCCGGCTTACCGCCCGACACCGCGTCGTTGTCGACGGCGCGCGCGTAATAAGAAACGAAGTCGCCGGCCTTCAGACCAAGCTCCTCGAGATAGAAGGTGTGCCCGGCGGAGATCTCCGGCATCCGCTTCTGACCCTGGAACAGTCCGATGCTCTTTTCCGGTCCGCCGTTGACGGCATAGACCAGCTCGAGGTTGCGCACGCCGAAGTCATCGTCGGCACGCGCTTCGACGAAGACCTCTTCGATCGGCGAGGCCTGCGTGTCGCGGCCGGGCTTGGCGATCGACACCGTGGGCGGCGCATCGAGCAGGACGTCGATGGTGTATTCCGGCGACGCCTTGACCATGTCACCGGTCGATGCCGTCATCTCGAGGTGATAAAGGCCGTCCTTGTCTACTTTGAATTTTCCGGTGAGCACGCCTTCCGCATCAGCCGTCAGACCGGCGGCCTCCGCCTTGTCGAGGACTACCTGGCCACCCGGTGTCGCCATCGTCGGCACCGCGCGGACGTGGACCTCGGTGCCGCGCAGAACGGCAATGTCACCGCCGTCCTCGATTTTCTGCGGCTTCATTCCCGTGTACGACGGAAAGTGGTACTCGAGCTCGAGCCGCTGCACGTATGGCATCTCGACAACCTTCAACGCGAAGGTCCCGGACCGTACTCCCTCGGCCTCGACGTAATATTCCATCGGCGCCGAAACGTCGAACAGCATGCCTTCGTAGCCGCCGCTGTCCCCCTTGACCATCGGCACGCGTTCGAACTCGGCCGCCGGTGTTTTGCGGACCATCAGCGCCGCGTCCAGCGCATCGAAACCGGCAAGCTGCGCACTGATCACCTGGTCGGCGCCGCGCGACACCGTGGCGTTACCGGGCTTCACGTCGATGCGATACGGAACGGCAGCCTCGACGTCGCGGGAGAGGAGGAACAACGCCGACATGGCATGCCGCAAATATGCGGGACCGAATGTGAAGAGCGCGAGCGCCGCAACCGCGACGGCTGCGAGCACGCCGGCGTAGCGGCGGACCGGTGCACTCTCCACCCGCCGCCCGTGCTCGACTTCCTGGGATCGACGGACGGCGCTCTCGACCAGTTTCTGCACCAGCGCGCGCGACGGTGCGGACCCGCTGCCGTCAGCGGCGGCGCGGCTCGCCTCAAGGGCACTGATGATCGACTCCTGGAGCGATGGCTCGTGCTCCTCCAGGTACATCGCGACCTGTTCGTCGGACACGCGGCGCAGCAGGGGACGGATGAAGAAGACCGCGACGAGCGCCGCCATCGCCAGCGCGAGCACAATGCGTGCGGCCCGGATCGACTCCGGCGTGAACCGCGCCGCCTCGAGCGCACCCGCCGAAGCCAAAAACACCACCAGCCCGGCCGCCACCACCATCAGCGCGCCGCGGACGGCCAGCTTCGTGCGCCACCGGCGCCGAACGGTCCGGATGATCCCGAGAAGTTCGTCTTGCATCTGCGTCCCTCTTCCATCGGGCGATTCACG
>JACDDJ010000459.1:382-4549 GCA_013817065.1 Acidobacteriota bacterium | reverse complement strand
CTCTCACCCGATGCCTGGGGTCTGCTACTCGGCGCTCCGGTGCTTACCGAGACGGGACTTGCACCCGTTGGAGACGAACAGCGTGAAACAGACGGTGACCTGTCTGCTTCTTCACGACGCACCATCCAGTTGACTGTAGGCGAAAGCACCTGCGAGTCCGCCGGCCGCGCTCAACAGGCCGAAGCTCTTGAGGACGTCGCGGTCGATCGCACGCCGAAGGCGCCAGCAACGCAGCCCTGTAGCAAACGCGTGCGGCAGCGCCACCGCCGCGACCGCGAGATCCGTCCCGACCTGCAGCGCCAGCAGCGGCGTCAACATGCTCCCGATCCCGAAACCGACGAGGCTCGCCGTTGCGCCCGACAGCACAGCGATGCCGAAGATCGCGGCGAGGAAAATCATGTGGTCAGATGGTCAGACCTTGTTTCGTGCGCAATGGTCCACTCCCGGTGTCATCGAGTGGACGACAGGCTGCCAAGCGCCGAGAGGACGGCGTCCAGCGTCAGCCGCTGCTGCTCCTCGCGCGTAATGGTGGCGGGCCAGTCACCAGGCTGGAACCCGTAGTACCCGAACTGAGAATGGTTGCCGCCGTCGATCCGGACATCGTGAGTGTCGGGCGGCAGGTTCCGGCGCGCGTCCCGCACCTTTTCTTCGTCCGCGACGGTGTCACGTGATCCGAAGACGCGCGTAACCGGGATCGGTATGTTTGCGAGGCTGAAGTCGCGCGGATGCGATGTGCCGATGAGGACCAGGCCGGCGAGGGATCCCGCCCGCGTCCGCACCAGTTCGGACGCGATCTTGCCGCCGCGTGAGTGTCCGCTCGCAACCCAGCGCTTCACACCAGGCACGCCAAGCGTCGCATCGATCGCACGCGTGAGCGGCAGCGCACCGTCGGCACCGCCGAACGCTCCGCGCCGCGGTAGCCGGATCAGCAGCACCGGATAGCCGCGGGACGCTACAGCATGCGCGAGCGGGGCGTACGCCGCCGGGTCCACGAGCGCCCCGGCGTAGAAAATGAGGCCGACGTCCGCCGTCCCCTGGCGCGGCGCGAACAGCCAGTGGTCCGATCGGTCCGTCACCTCTACGCGGTCATCGCTTTTCAGCGCCTCGCGCGCTTCCGACGTTGCGCGATAGGCCAGCAGACTCCACGAGACGAAGACGATGCCGGCGAGCGCGCCCACCCGGATCCAGATCCAGTGGATGGTCCCCCAGATGCCTCTTCGCTTCTCCGCCATACGGGTCAACAACTTAGCGTTAAGTTGAGCGTCACCGTTTCCGCAGCCGGCGGCGAACGCGGATCGACAGGCGCGGAGTCGAGAGGATCACGTGCGGTGCCATCACGATGCGATAGTCCGACCGAGGACGACGGCAGCAAGCCCCAGCAGGACGTTGGCCGCGACGTTTACCAGCGCGACTCCAGCGCCGGAGCGCAGGAGCGAGACCGTCTCGTTACCAAACGCAGAGAAGGTCGTAAAGCCACCGAGGAAACCAACCACCACCAGGAGCCTGAGCTCGGGCGGGAGTGTCTCGGCGCGCCCGAGCGTGGGCATCGCCAGGCCGATACAGAAGCAGCCGATCACATTGACGGCCAGGGTCGCGTACGGGAAGGCGGCGGATGGCAGTGCCAGTCCCATCCCGTAGCGCGCCATCGAGCCGACTGCCCCACCGAGTCCGACGAGCAGGAACGCGGTCATGATCCGGGAAAGAACCAGTGGACGTAGCCGCATCTGCTGCAGATCACGCCATGTCCCCGTCGAAACATACGCGACAGAGTATCCGCCGGGCAGCCGCTGTGTCACCATACTTCGTGATTTCATCGCTGACCGGCACGCTAATGGCGCTGCTTGCGATCTCTCCCCTGGTCCAGGCTCGGGCGCCCCTCAAGATGGGCGACACCGGCGCGCCACTCGTTTACGCCGTGCTCGGCGACAGCACGGCTGCGGGAGTCGGGGCCCCCTACGACGACGGAATCGCCGTCCGGACCACCGCACATCTCTCACTCACGCGGCAGGTCACGATGCACAATTTCGCCGTATCGGGCGCCCGCATGCGGGACGTACTCGAGAAACAGCTCCCGGCTGCTGAAGCCGCCAGACCGGATCTCGTGCTGCTCTCCGTCGCCGCAAACGACGTTACACACCTCACATCCATTCCGTCGATGCGGAGCCGTCTTCGCCAGATCGTCGGCCGGCTGCGTGCTGCAAATCCCACTGTTCAGATCGTCGTGACCGGGTCGCCCGACATGGGGTCCCCTCCGCGAATCCCGTGGATCCTGCGCGGCGCGTCCTCGATGCGGACAAAGATGGTGAACGGGATGTTCAAGGGCGAGGCCAAACGCCTGGACCTCGTGTTCGCGCCGATTGCCGAGGAAACCGGACCGGCGTTCAGGCGCGACCGAACACTGTTCGACGACGATCGCTTTCACCCCAACGCGCGCGGATACGCGGTGTGGACGGCCGTCCTCAACAAGTCGCTTGCGCAAGCGCTGAGCAGTGACCGCGAGGGCGTCTTACCCCGCCTGCTGCCACCGCAGAATTGATTCCAGCGGGTACACCAGCTGGATGATGTTCAGCGTCAGGTTGTCGCGGATCCACAGGCCGACGGCAACCTCCATCACCATCGTGAGGACGACGATCAGCCACACCGGGAGACGTGACGCGAGGACGAAGCCCAGCGTCATCCAGGCGATGTCGGCGATCGAGTTCAGCACGCTGTCACCGTAGTAATCGAGTGCGATCGTCGTCGCGCGGTAGCGATTGATGATCAGCGGCGTGTTCTCGAGGATCTCCCAGGCGGACTCGAGCGCGATCGCGAGGACGAGTCGCAGACCGAGCGACCAGCCGAAGCGGCGGCCAATCAGCCAGAACAGCGCGTAAAAGCCGAACCCGTGAATGATGTGCGAGAAGGTGTACCAGTCCGACAGGTGCTGCGAGTTCTCTGAACTCGAGGTGACGCCATGCCACACCTTGACGTAGCCGCAGTCGCAGATGGGCACGCGGCCCATCCAGAGGAGAATCATCGCGGTCAGGACGACAACGCCCGTGGCGAGGGCGAGATAGCGTGTGGGCAAGGTCTACTTCGGCCAGCCCTTACGTTCCTGATCATGTCGATTCGTTTTCTGCATCGCGCAGATGATGACACCGATCCAGCGTTTCGCGTGGCCCTCAGAGCCCGAGGCGGCGCAGTTCTTCGGCGTCGAAGACCATGCGGCTCTCGACCACCATCCCGTCGACCACCCGGATCGTCTCGCACATCGGAAGCTGCACGGCACGCATGGTTGGCGGGATCGGCGGGAAGCCGGGGATGTCCAGCGTTCCAAGGTGGGTGCCGCTGCCGATCCACGCGGTACAGGCGATATCGCCGATCACGATCACGTCGGTAATCGTGAGTTCGGCGTCCGGGAACGCCGCCGTCCACCGCTGTGCGAGCTCGCGATAGCCGGCAGGGCCAATGAAGTGTTCCTTCGCCGCCGGGTAGCTGAACACGGCCTCGGGATGGACGAGCGCTTCAGCCTCGTCGAACCGCCGGTCGTTGAACAGACCGTAATAGCGGCGGGTGAAGGTCTCGATGCGCGACACCGTCACGGCAGCCAGCAAGCCGTCCTGGTCCGCGCGTTCCACCCACGGCAGGTTCATCTCCCTGGGAACTGCAACCGGTTCGCCATGCCGCCGTGAGCCGCAGGGCCCGATTTCTCCTGTAAATCGAACGCCTGTGCACCGGCGCGATTACAGATCTGGAGCGGGCGGCACAATCCGGCTGCTGGGGCGGTGCCGAGCGATCGTGTCGTCACCCGTCGTGAATTGTGTAGCATACGGCTGCTGCATGACGACACTCGGACACTACAGCATTCTGGAGAAGCTTGGTAGCGGCGGGATGGGCGAGGTGTTCCGCGCCCATGACACCAGGCTCGGGCGCGATGTCGCCCTCAAGACGCTGCTGCCGGAACTCGCGGCGGACGAGGAGCGCCGAGCCCGCTTCGAACGCGAAGCACGCGCCGTCGCGGCGCTCAACCACCCCAACATCGTGACCCTCTACTCGATCGAGAGCAGCGGGAGCGTTCACTTCCTGACGATGGAGCTGGTTTCGGGCACCACCCTCTCGGCGGCGATCCCGCCCGGCGGCTTGCCGGTCGAGCGGTTCTTCGACCTTGCCCTGCCGCTCGCCGATGCG
>JACDDJ010000459.1:0-372 GCA_013817065.1 Acidobacteriota bacterium | reverse complement strand
GCTCACGAACATGGCGTCACGCATCGCGACCTGAAGCCGGCCAACGTCATGGTCACGGGAAAGGGCCACATCAAGGTCCTCGATTTCGGCCTGGCGAAGCTGCGACCGAAAGTGTTCGGCGAGCACGAAGAGACCGCGATGCTGAGCGAAGCCCGCACGATGCGCGGTCAGGTGCTCGGCACGCTCTCCTACATGTCACCGGAGCAGGCGGAAGGACGCGAGATCGACCACCGGACCGACATCTTCTCACTCGGCGTGCTCCTCCACGAGATGCTCACCGGTCGTCGTCCGTTCACAGGGCAGTCGACCGCCTCGATCCTCTCGGCGCTGCTCAGGGATACACCGCCGCCAGTGACGGACGCGCGGCCCGAC
>JACDDJ010000458.1 GCA_013817065.1 Acidobacteriota bacterium | reverse complement strand
GCCGTGGTGCGACGCGGGATGAAAGGGGAGTGCCGCACCGCTCTGTGGATAGACCCGCGCCGAACCGTCACGTCCGAGCTTGAAGGAGAAGACGCGGGTGATGTCGGCCGCGAATGCGACGGCCTGGAGGTCGAACATCAGGCGGACGTGGTCTTCGAAGGCGTCCGGAATGCCCATCGGCGCGCCCGGCAGCTCGCGCGGCTCGCCGCTGGCGTTGTAGGCCTCGACCTTCTGGATTCGGCGCTCGATCTCGCGGATGTCTTCGAGGTAGTCGTTCAGCCGGTTGCGGTCGGTGGTGCCCAGGTCCTTCGAGATGCGTCGGACCTCCTGTGTCACCCAGTCGAGGATGCTTCGATCCGTGCGGCGGTTTGCCGCCCGC
Organism: Acidobacteriota bacterium; assembly: GCA_013817065.1. GTDB lineage: Bacteria > Acidobacteriota > Vicinamibacteria > Vicinamibacterales > 2-12-FULL-66-21 > JACDCA01. The sequence goes on along the minus strand of JACDDJ010000458.1, from coordinate 4,172 downwards.
TGCTCCGGTGTGGCGCCAACGCCGAACAGCTGGTCGAAAGCCGACCGCGGGTCGCGAACCATCGGCAGGGGCGTGGTTGGCGCTGCCCAGCTGATCGTGTCGGTGTAGACGCAGGCGTAGCCATACGCGCAACCGCCGGACTGGTCCACGTTCTCGATGCACAACTGCATTGAGGGGATCGGCGTGTCTTGACCGAACTTCTGCGCGTAGAGCTGGTCCATCGAGGGACCGACGAACACGTCTGAGCCCTCGGTCTGCTTGGGATGTGCCTGTGTGAGGAAGACCGCGCTCGAGCGGAAGTGATCGCCGCCGATCTCGCCCGGGCCGAAGGCTTCGGCATTCTTGCAGTCGGTGTTGCTGACGATCGTCAGGTAATCGCGGAACGGCTCGAGCGGGCTCAGGCTGCTCGGCGTCAGGTCGAAGCCGCGGCCGACCGCGGCCGGCGACCACAGGTTCTTTGCGAGACCGAACTGCGTGCTCCCGGCGGCGCCGTGCACCATTTCGATGGCAGCGAGGCGGGTCTTCCCCGCAGCCGCTGTTTTCGCCAGCACCGTCCGCGCCGGCACCATCGCCTCGAGGAACGGGAGTGCCACGGTGGCACCGACGCCCTTGAGAACCGTCCGACGCGAGAGGTGCTTCTTTGTCAGGTACATCATCGTTCTCCCCGCGCGCCCGGCCTGGTGGCCGTGCCGGCGGTTGTGATATTCGCATCCACACGGCTCATCTGAAACGCGTGACTCTTCACGATCCCGAGGACAAACGCCGAAAACCGATTCTCTGAATTCGCTGCGGTGCGGACGATGCCGCGGACGGTGGGCATGTCGTGGTGGGTGACCCGGCGGCCGAGCGCGTAGGCCATCAGATTTTCCGTGAACGTGCGCAGCACCGTCTCCTGGTGCTTGAGCAGCGCCGTGCGCAGCGCGGCCGGGCCGTCCAGCTGGGAGCCATCGAACAACTCGCCGGTCGGGTCCACGGCGACGAAGCTGTCCTTGATGCGCCACGCGCCGGTCACGTCGAACTGCTCCAGCGCGAGGCCGAGCGGATCGATGACCTTGTGGCAGGACGTGCACGCCGGGTTGGCGCGATGCGTTTCGAGACGCTCGCGCATCGAGAGCAGTCGCGCGCCGGAGGACGACCTGGTCTCGTTGAGATCAGGAACATCAGGCGGCGGTGGCGGCGGCGGTGCGCCGAACAGCACCTCGAGCACCCACTTGCCGCGCAATACGGGCGAGGTGCGATCCGCAACGGACGTCATCGTAAGGATGCTGCCGTGACCGAGCACGCCGCGCCGGTTTGCATCGGCGAGCGACACTCGCTGGAAGCGGGGGCCGACCACATCCACAATCCCGTAGTGGCGCGCCAGCCGTCCGTTGACGAAGGTGTAGTCGGCGGTCAGCAGTTCCAGCACATCCCGGTCCTCGCGGACGATGTGCTCGAAGAGGAGTTCGGTTTCGCGCTCCATCGCCTGCGCGAGGGTGTGGTCGAAGGACGGATAAAGCAGCGGATCGGGATGGATCTTCTCGAGGTCCTGGAGCCGCAGCCACTGCGATGCGAAGCGATCCGCGAGCGCGCTCGCGCGAGGGTCGGTGAGCATCCGGCGCACCTGCTTTTCGAGCACAGCGGCGTTCTTCAGCCGTCCGCCGCTTGCCGCCGCGACCAGCTCCGCATCCGGCGGGCCTGCCCACAGGAAGAACGACAGACGCGAGGCAAGATCGAGATCGTTGATGCGATAGACCTGGCCGGCCTTGACGGAAGAAGGTGCTTCTTCCAGGCGAAGGATGAAGTGCGGACTCGCGAGCATCGCCTGCAGGGCGATGCGGATGCCCAGCTCGAAGTTCGTCCCGGTACTCGCCTCATCGTAGAACCGCAGCAATCCGTCGATGTCGGTGTTCGTGACCGGGCGTCGATAGGCCCGTGCGGCGAGCGTGCTGATGATCGTCCGCGCGCATTCGCGGTCTTCGCCCGCCGCGAGCGGACGACAGGTGAAGATGCGTCGCCGTGTCGGCGTATCGGAGACGCCGGTGACCTTCTGCGGGCCGAGCACGGCGAGGTCGCGCAGGTGCGGGACGGTGTAGACGCCTGTGGCGGAGCCGATCTGCGTATCGGCGAGCGTCTGCTCGACCGGGGCGAGCAGATCATCGACCGGGCCGTCGAATCGCTGAATGAAGGCGGCGGTGACGCGCTGCGGTCCGGCCTTCACGGCGATCGGCGGCGTCTGCAGGTTCATGCCGTTGGTGTCCGCCTCACTCATCCGCGGATTGATGTCGAGCAGCGCCATCCGCGCGCCATTGATCGAGACCTCGATCTGTTCGCCACGGGTCGTGCTGCCGTATAGCTGTCCCGTCGGGATCGAGTGCAGCATCATCCTGAACGTGTACTCACCGTCGGCAGGAAAGGTGTGGATCACCGACAGACCGCCGCGTGTGCCGAACGGCGCGCCTTCAACGTGCGTGAGCTGCGCCGCCGTGCGCGGAACGCGATAGGTCGTCGATCCGGGCGCCGCTTCAGGATCCCCAACCGCGTCGCGGCTGATCCTGCTCGCCGCGCGCAGGTAGCCCTCCATAACCGTCGCCGACATCGACTGCACGTCGGCGATGTTGTCGAAGTTGTGGCTGATGGTGTCGGGCGGCAGGAAGGCCGAGACGTCGACGTCGATGCCGAGAAGGTCCTTCACCGAGTTCGCGTATTCGGCGCGGTTGAGCCGCTGGAACGTACGGCTGCCCGGGTTGGGTCGCGTCGCCGCGATCTTATCGAGCCGCGCTTCGAGCGTGGCGGCAAGCGACTGGAGGACGGCATTGTCCGGACGATCCGAACTCGCCGGCGGCATCATGCCGGCGCGCAGCTTCTTGATCATCTTCTCGGCAACGTCCGCACTCAACTCGGCGCGCGCCGGATCGAACTTCTCGAGCGTCAGGCCGCCCTTCTCCTTGTCGTTGTCGTGACAGACAACACAGTACTCTGCGATGAGGGTGCGGACATCTGACGCTGAGGGTGCGGCGGAACTCACGCCGAGGGTGCGGGAGGACTTCGATGAGGGTGCGGGGGCGCCTGACGCTGAGGGTGCCGGGGGAACTAACGCTGAGGGTGCCGCACCTGACGTTGAGGGTGCCGCACCTGACGATGAGGGTGCCGGGGGTGCCGAGGGTGCGGGCCACGTCGCGCGCGACACGACGGTTGTCGTCCAGAGCCCGACGATCGCCGCTGCGCACCAGACCGCCGGCTTCTGCATTCCCGCAAATAATAAGCTGTTTGGGGCTGGCGCCGGTGATTTGTTTGGGCCAGAATGGCCGGGCTTTCGAGGGGGGGACATGTTCCGTTCTGCGTTGATCTGTGTCGGCGTCGTGGTGTGGCTCCTGAAGGTGGCGGATGGCCGCCAGAATCCGCCGGCTGCGGCGCCGGCGGCGAAGCCACTCGTGCCCGTGGCGACGACGACAATTGCCGGCAATCCCGATGCATTCATCGGCCAGACGGTGACGGTGACGGCGTCGGTTGACCGCGTCATCTCGCCGACCAGCTTCACGGTCGATCAGGATGCCAAGGCGAGTGGAACCGGCGAGCTCGTCGTCCTGGTCGAATCGCTGTCGGCGCCGCCCGAGCTGAATAGCTACGTGACGGTCATCGGCGAAGTCGTTCGGCACGAAGGCAAGGCGGCGATCCGCGCTACATCCGTCCTCACCGCCGCCATGCTCGACCTCGTGAAGCGCCCGGCGCCAACGGTCGATCCGGACGAGGCCGCGTTTGACGCGATCATGAAGCGGATCAACCCGGCGTTCGGCGGGATCCGGCAGGCGGTGGCGGCCGGCGATGGGGACAAGGCCGCGGAGCAGGCCGCGATCCTGAAGCAGGGTTTCACCGAGACCGAAGCGTTCTGGAAGAAGCGCGAGAAGGCCGACGCGGTCAAGTGGGCCGCTGATGCGCGCGCGCACGCCGAGACGCTCGAGACCGCGGTTGCGGCCGGCAAGTGGGACGAGGCAAAGACCGCCGTGAGCGGCATGCAGCAGACGTGTTCCGCCTGCCACGGTGCCTACCGGCAGCGCGGCGAGGGTGGCTACAGCATCAGATCGGACAAATAGCGATGCGCACAGCAATCACCTCCCTCGCGATTGGCGTGACGGTGCTGGGGTCCCTGAACTTCGCGCAGGGGTCCGGGCGCATCAATTCGATGATCGACC